>DAOTCE010000027.1 GCA_035452965.1 Candidatus Paceibacterota bacterium
GCGCGCTTGTTTCGGGTACAAGAGGTCGTGAGTTCGAATCTCACCGCCCCGACCACTTTTCCCAGGAGGCCTCGCAGAGGACCCGCGCGAGGATTGCCATTCCTGTGCCCGCTCAAATGGCGGCGCGATTCCAGCGCCTGCGGCCAGGAAAGCCGGCGCGGCCTCCCACCCGGTTTTGCCATGCGGCGTTCATAGGCTATAGTTGGGCCGCTATGTCGAACTCTTTTGGAATACAGCGCCGTCGCAAATTTCTGAAGACAGTCAGCGCCGCCAGCGCGGGGGCGGTCTTCGCCGGCAATGCCCCGGCGACTCTCGCCGCTGCCGCTCCGGCCATCGGGCCTGTGCCGAAGCGCAAGTTCGGACGCCACGAGGAGCTGGTGTCGTCGCTCGCTCTGGGCGGGGCCACGCTGGTCAGGGCGGGTAGCGTCCAGGAAGCCACCCGCATCGTCCATGCCGCGCTCGATATGGGGATCACCTTCCTCGACAATGCCTGGGAGTACTCCAAAGGGCGCGCCGAGGAATGGATGGGGACAGCCCTGCAAGGGAAGCGTGACAAGGTGTTCCTGATGACCAAGGTCTGCACCCATAACCCGGGACAGGAATCCAAGGACAAGGCCCTCGCGATGCTGGAGGACTCACTGCGGCGGCTGAAGACCGACCACCTGGACCTATGGCAGGTGCACCAGATCCTGACCGACGCGGAGGCCGATTCCATATTCATCCCGGACGGCGTGCTGGGGGCCATCGAGCAGGCGAAGAAGCAAGGCAAGATCCGCTACTGCGGCTTCACTGGCCACGCCAATCCAAAGGTCCATCTGCGCGTGCTGGCGCACAAGTACCCCTTCGATTCCGTGCAAATGCCCTTGTCGGTATTTGACGCTGACGACAATGGCTTCCAGCGGCTCGTTCTGCCCGAAGCCCGCAAGCAGGGCCTGGCCCCGCTCGCGATGAAGACGCTCGGGGGCAATGCCAAACCCATCAAGGACGGCCTGGTCACCGCCGAGGAATGCCTGCGCTACGCGCTCAGCTTGCCCGTTGCCACCGTCGTCTCAGGCATTGACACCATGGAGTGGCTCCGGACCAACGCGCGGATCGCCTCCAGCTTCAAGCCGCTCACCCGCGAAGAGATGGCCGCGCTGGAACAACGCTGCTCCTCCAAGAAGCAATACGAATATTATCGCCAGTGGGCCTACCTCGATGGGAGCCCTCCGAACGCCCTGCCCGCTTAAGCCCGGGCACCGCCGCGCCGCTGGCGGCGCTCGGCCGAAACCGCCTGCTTCCCGGCAACCCACAGCAAGAAAGCCGGTCCTTCGCTGGTATTGATGGAACAACGTGCTGGCCTGGGAATAAAGCTCCATCGGAAGTGCAATGCCCGCAGCAGAACCCTCTGGCATTTGAAACCAGCAATTGCGCGACTTCAGACCTGGCGATTTAGTTTGACCATGCCCTGAATCAGACCCCGGCGCACAAGGGACTCCCGCCGTATCCTCACCGTATCCACACCATATCCACACCGTAGGTTCAACTGCGTAACCCATTGATGCCAAACTACTTATGCAAACGGGCCCTCCAAACCCTCTAAATCCAGCGTAAGTACCTTCGGCACAATGACTTACACCGTTTTCATGAAAAGGACGGCCCCTCCGCTTCCCCGGTCGTCCCACCGGAGCACGCCAAGTGCCACATGAACATCAATTTCGAAGCGATTTGATTTGACCATGCGGAGATTGGCATGCCCGAGGGGCGGGATCGGAGCGCGCATAACGCGCTCCGCTCCTGAAGGTGATTTCCCTTGCGTCAAGGCCGGGCGGACAGCCACTGTTCGAGCTTCAACTGCTGGAAAAACATGCATTGCGATTCACCGAAAAACCAGCCTACGCAACCGGCAAACTCGGGCCATGCACTGGCGTCCATTGAGGCGATCCGGGGCCAGTTCCCCGCGCTCGCGCGGCGTCACAACGGGAATCCCGTCGCCTACTTTGACGGCCCCGGCGGCACCCAGGTGCCGCGGATGGTGGTTGAGGCGATGACCGACTACCTGCTCCATCACAATGCCAACACGCACTGGAGCTATCCGACCAGCGCCGAGACCGACGCCGCCATCGCCTCAGCCCGCCAGGCCCTGGCCGACTTCTTCAACGCCTCGCCGAGCGAGGTCGCGTTCGGCAATAACATGACCACCATCACCTTTCATCTCTCGCGGGCGCTGGGGCGCCAGTGGGGACCGGGCGATGAGGTGGTCGTGACCGAGCTCGACCACCAGGCCAACGTCGCCCCGTGGCGCGCGCTGGCCAGGGAGCGCGGCGTAACCATCCGCTCCGTCCCGTTCCACGTGGCGACGGGGGAACTCATCTGGGACGAGTTCGAGCGGACGGTAACGGACAAGACGCGTCTGGTGGCCATCGGAGCCGCCTCCAACGCGCTCGGGACCGTCTCCCCGGTTTGCGATGCGGCGCGACTGGCCCACAAGCACGGCGCGCTCTGCTGCGTTGATGCGGTCCATTACGCGGCACACCAGGTCATTGATGTGAAAGCGTTGGAATGCGATTTCCTGGTCTGCTCGCCCTACAAGTTTTACGGCCCCCATGCCGGCGTGCTCTACGGCCGGGCCGACGTCATGGCGGCGCTCGATGTGCCCAAGCTCGATCCGGCACCGGATACCATCCCTGACCGCATGGAGACGGGAACGCAGAATCATGAGGGCATTGTCGGCAGCGGCGCGGCGGTGGAATTTATCGCTTCACTCGCCCCGGGGGCGACCCGGCGCGAAAGACTCGTGCGCGCCATGACGGCCCTCCACGCGCGCGGCGACGTGCTGCTCGCCCGGCTCTGGGGCGGCTTGTCAGCGATCCCCGGCGTGCAATGCTACGGCCCCCCGCCGGGACGGCCCCGCACGCCGACAGTCTCCTTCGCCGTCGCCGGGATCCCCTCCGCGGAGGTCGCGCGGGCGCTGGCGCGGGAGGGAGTATTCGCCTCCAACGGCAATTTCTACGCCACTACCGTGGTGCAGCGGCTGGGGCACACGCGCGACGGGCTGATGCGCGCCGGCTGCGCGAGCTATACAACCGAGCAGGAGCTTGATCGCCTGATCGAGGGGGTGCACCGCATCGCTGCATCCGGGCGCTCGCCCGGCTAGTCCACGCGCGGTCGCGAGCCGCCACAGGAGCGGTTGCCGAACCTACGGCCTGGCGCAAAGTTGCCCCGGGGCCTTGCGCGTTATGCCGAAGGCGAAGGCTTGGCCTTCGTGGAAACGCTCGCGCAACTCGAAGTTCTCGAAGGCCACGCCGCCCGGTATGGGGCGTCGCGACTGCCAGTAGGTGTAACGCGCGTTGACGGCCGCGTGCAAATCGTCGCGGGCAGTGCCGCGCGGCTTCTTCCAATACTGCGTGACCTTGCTGCCGCCGTAATACCACGCCCGCCGGCCCGGAAAAGGATAGACCGAGGCGGGGTTATCCTCATCGGTGGTTACGGCCACCAGCGCATCACCTGAGCGCGTGCGCACGAGCCGATCGAGCGAGTAAATACGATGCGGGGCGAAGCCCTGCCCTCTGTGGTCCGGGTAAAGCTCCAGGCTGCTGACGACTTCGTCCTTGAGCCAAAGGAGCCGGGTGCGAGCCAGATTGCCCATGGTGGCGGTGAGGATGCAGTACCGCAGCGGCGCGCTGTCGGGCTCAGTGTGAACGGCGAGCTGGACTTCATCGGGCGAGTCACTGCGCTGCGTGACGACCAGGCGCACGCGGGCGCCGTTGTCGAACGGCTCGACGCGCACGGCAACCTCGAGCTGCTCGATGCCGGGCGCGGGCCGGGTGACCCTGCCCGGCTCCAGGGCCGGTTGCACGCTCTCGGGAGCGAGGTTGGTGGAACTCACGGCCCAAAGCCGTTTGCCGCGGGTGCGATCCAGCGCGCTCGGCTCAAGTTCACTGAAGCCCCGCCGGTCCTCCACAATCGGCTCGACCGCGATGAAGTTAACCAACTCGTAGCCGCCGTTGGTGGCAATGGGATAACCCACACGAATCAGCCCGCGAGGACCGCCCGACCCCCGAAATCCCCCGGGCGGAATCGCCCAGAGCAATCCACCGCGCACACCCCACATCGGCTGATTCGTGTTCAGGCCCGCCCGCACCCAATCCGCCGCCGGGGCATTCCCCGCGGCGGCGGCACCAAACAAAAGCGTGACCGCGCAAAAGGCGCGGCCTGACCGCACCAGACGCCTGAGATGTGGTTGGGCGCTCAGAAGTGCAAAGCCTAGCCGCGTTCAGCGCAAATGACAACCGCAGGCCGGCCAAGCCACGAACAGCAGACGGTGTCGCTTTCGATTTGACCACAGAGAACCCAAAGAATGCAGAGATGAAGAGGCCAATAACACTCCATGCCCTTTGCGTTCTCTGCGGTCAAACCTATTCCCCTTGCCCGGCAGAGCGGCGCCCGCTATTTAGAAGGGCCATGAGCGCTACCCAGTACAGCATCGGCCTCGATTACGGGACCAACTCGGTCCGCACCCTGATCGTCAACGTCGCCAACGGACGCGAGGTGGCGTCCGCTGTCTGGAACTTCGAGCACGGCTCGCAGGGAGTCATCCTGTCGCGCGACCCGAACCTGGCGCGGCAGAATCCCGTGGACTACGTCACCGGTGCGCAGATCACCATCAAGAAGGCGCTCGCGCTCGCCAGGCGCTCGGTGCGGGGATTCGCGCCGGACCAGATTATCGGCATTGGAGTGGATACCACGGGCAGCACACCGATTCCGGTGGACCGCAACGGCCGGCCGCTGGCCTTCGACCGCCGCTTTGCCAAAGACCCCGCGGCGATGGCCTGGCTGTGGAAGGACCACACCGGGGTGGCCGAGGCGGGAGAGATCACCGCATTGGCGCGCAAGATGCGGCCGCAGTATCTGGCCAAGTATGGCGGCACCTACTCCAGCGAGTGGTTCTTCAGCAAGATTCTTCATTGTCTGCGCACGAGCCCCAAGGTGTTCGACGCCGCGCATCTCTGGGTGGAATGCGCCGATTGGGTGCCCGCAATGCTCACCGGCACCGAGGCGCCCGACCAACTGACCATCGGCGTGTGCGCCGCCGGCCACAAGGGCATGTACAACAACGCCTGGGGCGGTTACCCGGACGCTGAATTCCTGTCGCAACTGGACCCGAAGCTGGGCCAGTTGCGGTCCCGGCTCCCGTCGAAGGCCCGCACCATTGACTGCAAGGCGGGCGGGCTGACGGCCGAGTGGGCCGAACGCACCGGCTTGCCCGCGGGCCTGCCCGTGGCCGTCGGGGCGATGGACGCCCACTTGGGCGCCGTCGGGTCCGGGATTGCACCAGGCGCCATGGTGCAGATCATCGGCACCAGTTCGTGCGATATGCTGGTCGTGCCGCTGGGCAGTAAGCTCGCGGACATCCCCGGACTATGCGGCATTGTCCCGGGCAGCATCCTGCCGGGATATTACGGTCTGGAGGCGGGCCAATCGGCCGTAGGCGACATTTACAACTGGTTCGTGAACTATATCCAGCCGTGCGGCAGGAAGGCCGGTTCGCATGAGGCGCTCAGCGCGGCGGCGGCCAGGCTGGCGCCCGGCGAGTCGGGTTTGCTGGCGTTGGATTGGAACCACGGCAACCGCACGGTGCTGGTGGACCAGCGGCTGACGGGTCTGCTGCTCGGGCAGACGCTCTACACCACGCCGGCCGAGATTTACCGCGCGCTTATCGAGGCAACGGCGTTCGGCGCGCTGACCATCATCAACCGGCTCGAGGAATACGGGCAGCGGGTCGGGCAGATCGTCAACTGCGGCGGCATTGCCGAGAAAAACCCGCTGGTGATGCAGATCTATGCGGATGTGACCGGCCGGCCTTTCAAGATCAGCCGTTCGGCGCAGACCTGCGCGCTGGGCGCCGCCATAGCCGGGGCGGTGGTGGCCGGCAAAGCGGCGGGCGGCCACACCAATTACGCCGAGGCACAAAAGGCGATGACGGGCCTGAAATCGCGGGTGTTCCAGCCCCACCCGGCCGCCCATGCTGTTTACAAAGAGCTTTATTCCCTCTACCGGAAAGTGCACGATGCGTTCGGAACAAAACAGGCAACCGGGAACCTGTATCGCGTGATGAAGCAGTTGATTGAGATCCGCACCCGGGCGCGGAAGTGAACTACGACAGACATAAAACTATGAAGACCAACTATCAATGGTTTGCCCTCCTTACGGCCAGTCTGGGCGCGGCGGCGCTCCTCGGCTGTGCTGACCTCACGAAGCACGGCCCCTCCAAGGGCCAAATCTCCCAGCAGCCCTTCGGCCAGACGAAGGACGGCGTCCCCGTGAGCCTCTTTACGCTGCGCAACAACAACGGCATGGAGGCCGGCATTTGCAACTACGGCGGCTTGCTCATCTTCCTCAAGGTGCCCGACCGATCAGGCCAGCTCGGGGACATCGTTCTCGGCTACGACAAGCTCGAGGATTACATCAAGGACAGCCCTTATTTTGGCGCGCTGATCGGACGCTACGGAAACCGGATTGCCAAAGGCAAATTCACGCTGAAAGGAAAAGAATACAGTCTGGCGGTCAACAACGGCCCCAACAGCCTGCACGGCGGTCTCAAAGGCTTTGACAAGGTGGTTTGGGAACCCCGGATCCTGGCCAGTCCCGCAGGGCCGTCGCTGGAGCTTAGATACCTGAGCCCGGATGGCGAGGAAGGCTACCCCGGCAACCTGACCGTCACCGCGATTTATACCCTGACCAGCGATAACACGCTGAGACTTGAGTTCACCGCCCATACGGACAAGGACACGGTCGTGAACCTCACCGAGCACTCGTATTTTAACCTCGCCGGCAAAGGCGACATCCTCAACCACGTGGTGATGATCCCGGCCGACAAGTTCACACCGGTGGACAGCACCCTGATCCCGACGGGCGAATTGAAGCCCGTGGACGGCACTCCCTTCGATTTTCGCACGCCTGCCACCATCGGCGCGCGCATCGGCCAGGCTGACGAGCAGCTCAAGTTCGGCGGCGGCTACGACCACAACTGGGTCATCAACAAGACGCCGGGCCAGCTCACCCTCATGGCGCGGGTCTCCGAGCCAACCAGCGGCCGGGTCATGGAAGTCTGGTCCACCGAGCCGGGACTGCAGTTCTACTCGGGCAACTTCCTGGACGGCAAGAACGTGGGCAAGGGCGGCTGGGCCTACAAGTTCCGGAACGGCTTCTGCATGGAGCCGCAGCATTTCCCCGACTCGCCCAACCAGCCGAATTTCCCGTCCGTGGTGCTCACGCCCGACCAAACTTACCAGCATACCATTGTCTATAAGTTCTCGGTGCAGAAGTAGGGCAGCACCCGAACACGGGCACTGTGGCCACGATTGATCTGAAGCAATTCGAGGTCTGGTTCGTCGCAGGCAGCCAGAACCTGTACGGGGCCGAGGCGCTGAAGAAGGTCGCGGCGAACTCGGCGCAAATCGGCCGGGTGTTTGACACCGCGGCATCCATCCCCGTCCGGGTGGTAGTCCGGCCGGTGGTGAAGACACCGGCGGAAGCCACCGCCTTATGCCAGGCCGTCAATGCCAGTCCCCACTGCATCGGCCTGATGACATGGTGCCACACCTTCTCCCCGTCGAAGATGTGGATCAACGGCCTCAAAGCGCTGCGCAAGCCCCTGCTGCACCTGCATACCCAGCACAACCGCGAGATTCCCTGGTCGTCCATTGACATGGACTTCATGAACCTTAACCAGGCGGCGCACGGCGACCGCGAGCACGGCTTCATCATGAGCCGCCTGCGCCTGGAGCGGAAGGTGGTGGCCGGCTACTGGCAGGACGCGGCCGTGCAGCGGCGCATCGGCGCCTGGTGCCGCGCCGCGGCAGCATGGCACGACTGGCAGGGGGCGAAGTTCTGCCGCTTTGGCAATAACATGCGCGAGGTCGCCGTAACCGAAGGCGACAAGGTCGCCGCCCAGGTGCAGTTCGGCTACTCGGTCAACGGCTACGAGGTGGGCGACCTCGTCAAATGCGTCAACGCGGCAACGGACCGGGAGGTGGACCGCCTCATCGCCGAATACGAGAGCCTCTACACAGTGGCTCCCCGGCTCCGCAAGAACGGGGCGCAGCGGCAATCCTTGCGCGACGCGGCGCGCATCGAGCTGGGCCTGCGCGCGTTCCTGGGCGCCGGCGACTTCAAGGGCTTCACAGACTGCTTCGAAGCGCTGCACGGGCTTGCCCAATTGCCCGGCCTGGCCGTGCAGCGGCTGATGGCCGACGGCTGCGGTTTTGGCCCCGAAGGCGACTGGAAGACCTGCGCGCTGGTGCGCGCCATGAAGGTCATGGCCGCGGGCCTTAGAGGCGGCACGTCTTTCATGGAGGATTACACCTACCACCTTGACCCGAAACGCAGCCTGGTACTGGGCGCGCACATGCTGGAAATCTGCCCGAGCATTGCCAAAGGCCGCCCCTCGCTCGAAGTGCATCCGCTCGGCATCGGCGGCAAGGCCGACCCGGTGCGACTGGTCTTCGACACACCCGCCGGACCGGGGCTCAACGCGTCCATCATTGACCTGGGCAACCGCTTTCGCTTGCTGGTGAACGAAGTGGAGCTGGTTCCCCCGGACAAGCCGCTGCCCAAACTTCCCGTTGCCCGCGCAGTGTGGATGCCCAAGCCCGACCTCCCGACTGCCGCCGCGGCATGGATTCACGCCGGCGGCGCGCACCACACCGGCTTCAGCCAGGCGGTCACCACGGAAATGATCGAAGACTTCGCCGGCATGGCGGGCATCGAGCTGGTGGTGATTGACGCCGACACCCGGTTGCGCCGGTTCAGGCAGGAGCTCAGGTGGAACGAGGCCTATTACGGCTTGCACCGCGGTTTCGCTGGTTAGCGCATGCTGGAGCAACTCAAGAAGGATGTCTGCCGGGCAAACCAGGATCTCGTCAGAGCGGGCCTTGTAACTCACACCTGGGGCAACGTCAGCGGGATAGATCGCCGGCGCGGGCTGGTGGTCATCAAGCCGTCGGGCGTGTCCTATGACGACCTGACTCCCCGGCACATGGTGGTAGTCGCGCTCCGGAGCGGCGGAGTCCTCGAGGGCCGGCTCAAACCAAGCTCGGACACCGCAACCCACCTGGTGCTCTACCGCGCGTTCCCGCGACTCGGTGGCATCGCGCACACGCACAGCCTCTACGCCACCGCCTGGGCCCAGGCCGGGAGAGCCCTGCCGCCTTACGGCACGACACAGGCCGATTACTGCTACGGCAGCGTGCCCTGCACACGCATGCTCACGCCCGCTGAATTGCAATCCGATTACGAGGCCAACACGGGCCACGTGATCGTCGAGCGGTTCAAGAAGCTCGACCCGCTGCAGCACCTCGCCGTGCTGGTGGCCAGGCACGGCCCGTTTGCCTGGGGCAGGAACGCGGTCGAGGCGGTCCATAACGCTGAGGTGCTGGAGTTCATTGCCCGGCTGGCGGCCGAGACCCTGCGCATCAACCCGAAGACCAAACCCATGCCGCCGGCCCTGCTCGCCAAACACTTCCTCCGCAAGCACGGAGCCAATGCCACCTATGGCCAAACCTAACCGCTTGGCCACGCCACCTGCTGTGTGCCTCGAAATTCCGCGAGGTCTCGGGGTGAGCCCGCACTCTCTGCCTCTGCCCCCCTCGATCTTAACCCCCATCACCACCCTCGCATGCATCCAACCCCACTGAGCGCCAGCGGTCCCACCCTGACAGCCCTGGACTGGCTGGCCATTGCTTTCTACTTTGGCATCCTCTTGTGCGTCGCCTGGTGGGTGGTCCGCCGCGCCAAGGATACGGCGGCGGATTACTTCCTCGCGGGTCGCAACCTGGGGTGGTGGGTCATCGGCGCCTCTATTTTCGCTTCGAACATCGGCTCGGAGCATATCGTCGGCCTGGCCGGTTCAGGCGCCAAAGACGGTGTGGCGATGGCTCATTACGAGTTGCACGCCTGGTGCCTGCTGATGCTGGCGTGGGTGTTCGTGCCGTTCTACGCCCGTTCACTGGTCTTCACCATGCCGGAGTTCCTCGAACGCCGCTTCAGCACTGGCTCGCGCTACGTCCTGTCCATTGTCTCGCTCATCACGTTCATCGTGTCGAAGATCGCGGTGGGCATCTTCGCCGGCGGCGTCGTCTTCTCGACGCTGCTGCCGGAAATCCACCTGAACCTCGGCGGCATTGAGATCAACAGCTTTTGGATTGGCTCCGTGGCGGTCATCGGGCTGACGGGCCTCTACACCGCGCTGGGCGGCATGCGCGCCGTGGCTTACAACGACGCCGTTCAGGTCGTCGTTCTCATCTGCGGCTCGGCCCTCCTGACCATTTATGGGCTGGTCAAGCTCGGCGGCTGGAGCGAGCTGCGCGAGCTCTGCGGCTCGGACATGTTCAACCTCTGGAAACCGCTGACGCCCCCCGGCGTCGCGGCCACGTGGGCGCCGGTGATGGAGAAAGACGCCTCCGGCCAGCTGGTCAAACAGGCTTGGTACTTCAACCAGCACTACCCCTGGCTGGGCATGGCGATCTGCGCCCCGGTCATCGGCCTTTGGTACTGGTGCACCGACCAATACATCGTTCAGCGCGCATTGGGCGCCCCGAACGAGGCGACCGCCCGGCGCGGCTGCATCTTCGCCGCATTTCTCAAGCTCTTCCCCGTCTATCTCTTCATTATCCCGGGCCTCATCTGCTTTGCGCTGGTCAAGAGCGGCAATGTGCCGGAACTCGCCGCCAACTTCGACGCCCAGAAGGCCTTCCCCCTGATGGTTAAACACCTGCTGCCTCCGGGCCTGCGCGGCATTGTCGTCGCCGGGCTCCTCTCCGCGCTGATGGGCTCGCTCGCCGGCGTGTTCAATGCCTGCTCCACGCTCTTCACAGTTGACCTCTACGAGAAGTGGAAACCCAAAGCCACCCAGCACCAGATCGTCCGCACCGGCCGCATCGCCACCACGGTGATGGTCATCATCGCGATGCTGTGGATTCCGGTCGTCCAGGGCGCGCACAGCCTGTATGACTACCTGCAGCAGGTGCAAGGCTACCTGGCGCCGCCCATCTTCGTTGTCTTCTTCTTCGGTGTGTTCTGGAAGCGGCTAAACGCCAAAGGCTGTCTCTATGCCATGGTCGCGGGGTTTGTTCTGGGCCTGTTCCGCATGCTGGTGGACACGCCCGTGACGATGAAGCTCAAGGGTTTCGAGCACGGCTACGCCGAGGGAACGTTCCTGTGGGTCATCAACAACATCAACTTCCAGTACTTCAGCATCATCATCACACTGTTCTCCGCGCTGGTAATGGTCATCGTGAGCTACGCGACCCCGGCTCCGCAATACGCGCAGATCCGGAGCCTCACTTTCGGCACCGCGACGGATGAAGACCGCGCCCGCACCCGGGCCAGTTGGAGTTGGCAGGAGGTGGCGGCCTCCACCTTCATCTTGCTGTGCATCCTGGGCGCCTACCTCTACTTCCGGGGATAACTGCACCGGCGAGTCTTCTAACGAGACGGCTATCTGTCGGCGCCCTGCTTAAACGGCGCTCACGTCGCGCAAGTCCACGTTGAGCTTCTTGAGGGCGTAGCCGGTTTCCCGCATGTAGTTGCCGTAGGACATCATCCAGTGGAATCCCTTCATGTGCTGGAGGAGCGCCTGGCCGTCACCGAGCACCTGCACCTCGATCTGCGAGCGACAGATATCGAGGAACGGGTTGCCGACGATCTTGCCCGCGAAGCCGACCCATTTCTTGCAATCGAAGTCAGGCACGAGGTTGGTGCAAACCTGGCCCAGCTTCATCTCCACTTTGGGCGCGGCGCCGTAATCGGACTCGAAATGGGTGAGAATCTTGACCCGCTCGGCCCGCCGACCGTCCATTTTGCGGGGGGCCGTGCAGTGGGCCAGCGTGACGACATTTTCATGCGGGAAGGTCGGGTCGTTGAGGAAGACCGGCTTGCCGGAGATGTAATGCAGCAGGATGCCGGAGGGAATGACCACGAAGTCTGATTCGCAGAAGGCGAGGTAGCCTTCGTCATTTAAGAAGCTCAATGGCATACAGGCCGTCGTTTCCGAGATCCCCATGATTGTCCCCATGCAATGATGAACGGTGATGGCGTCCGTGTGCGCTTCGTCCATCAGGTCTTTCATCACCTCGGTCAGCACGAAAGCTCGATTGACGAAAGGGCGGGCGGTATGAAGCGAGACGCGCGCTTGGGCCAGGTAACGGCTCGCGGCGGCATCGCAGCGTCTGACCAGCGCTGGGTCTTGCCGGGCGGCTTTGAGGCGCGGTTCGAGGTCTTTGTAGCTGCAGTCCACGATGTCGAGCTTCCAGAGGTTGCGGGCAATCTCCGGCGCCTTCCTGCCGCCGGCGCCCCAGCCGCCGGCACCGCCGATAGCGACGATGCGCTTGCCCAGCGTATTCTTCAATCCGTGCAAGGCCCGGCAGCGCCAGAGCAGTTCGTCGCAGTTGTCCACCACAACGTCGGCCACATCCAAGCCGGTCTGATCAAACTCGTCCACGGCCTTGCGGAGAAAATGGGGATGCGCGATTTCATACCACAAGTACACCGGACCGGACTCGTGGCGAAGGAACATCAGATTGAACTTCTGCGGGGAGATGAGCCTCTGCAGGATGTCGCGCCCGCCGCCGGCTGCATAGACGAGCATGGCGTCATAATCGCCTTGCGCGGCAGCGGCGGCCTCGTTGGAATTGATCACCGCCGCCAGCGGCAGAATCTCCACCGGGAAGTCCGCTTTGGCCTTGAGTTTGGCAAGCTCACCGGTGATACGCGCCTTCTCAGCAGCGACATCCGCTTCCTTCTGGATGCCGCCCCAGGAACGCCAACTGGTGTGCTCTCGCCTTTGGGGCAAGGCGTAAGTCAACACCGGCTGCACCTTGAGCGGCTGCTGCGGAAGCGGTCCGCGCGCGGGTAGAGCCAGCGCCGGATCGGCCCCCAAAACGTCCAAGGCGGAAAACGCCAGTCCGCCCGCGGCCGCCGTGCCGACGCGGAAGAGGAAATCACGGCGGTTCAAGGCGCCGAGGTTGCCGGGCAGATTTGCGGCGGCACAACAACTGCAATTACAGGCGTGGAGGGGGTGACTGGATTTCATGGATTGAGGGGTTGGAATCACGGAAGGTACGGACAACTTATTCATGCGCACGGCACCTGACATTGTTTGCCAAGACTGACTATGCCGTTTACGCACTTGGAAACAGCTTGTCAAGCTCCGCATTTGGAATTCGAGAAAATCGGCACGCGGTTGAGAGGTCCATCCGGGCGGCGGCTACGCCTCCACCACCTCGCCTGGTTGGGGCTGGATGATCTTTATCTTGGGGTGGCGCGCGCGGATTTGGTCGGCGAACCACTGGCGGGAGTCGTCTTCGCCGTGGCTGAGCAGCACCAGGCGCGGCTCAACCTCGCTGACAAATTCCAGCAAGTCCTCGCGGTTGGAATGGGCGGTAAGGTCGAAGTCCTCCATTTCGCACATCCGCTTCATCCTGCCCGCGCTGGGGCTGAGGAGAAATTCCTCGCCCAGCCTGGCAATCTTCAAGCGGCCGCCCGGCGTTTCCGGGTCGGCGTAGCCGACGAAGAAGATGGCGTGCTTCTCGTCTTCGAGCATCCGGAGCGCCAAATTGTGCGAAGCGGTGTGCTCGCTCATCATACCGGCGGTGACAACAAAGATCCGGCCCCCGGCCAGCTTCATGTTGTCCACCTGCTCCCGGTCCAGCACGACCAGGTTCAGCGCGTCGTGCAACTGCAGATTGGGATATTGCCGGTGCGTGCGGTGCGCTTCCAGGTCGTAGATTTCGGTAAAAACCCGGCCAAGCCCGCCGATGTAGATCGGCTGCGGCCTGAGTTTTCCTTCGCGCGTCATCAGGGCCAACAGCGCGAGGATTTCCTGCGTGCGGCCCATGGCGAAGGCGGGAATGAGAATGGAGCCTCTTCGGCGGAGGACGCGCTCGATGGCCTGGCTGAGTCGCTCGACTTCCGCGCCGCGCGAGAAACCAGGCTGAGGCGCGCGGTTGCCGCGCGTCGTTTCCATGATGAGCACGTCGGCTCTCACATCCTCGAACCGGGCGCCCCGCAAGATGGTCTGGTCGTGAAAACAGACGTCGCCGGTGTAGAACAATGTCTCTTTTCGGCCGCGGACCATGATGCCGGCGGAGCCGAGCGTGTGGCCGGCGTCATAGAATTCCAGGATCGGCGAGACAAACCCCGCGCGGGTCTTCCGAAACGCGGCCCAATCTACCTCGCGGTTGTACTTGAAGCCCTGGATGCGCGGGGCCAACTCGTCCACCTCGTCGTGGCTGAAGAGCGGGTATTCCTTAAGGCCCAACTCCTCCCGCTGCCGCTTCATGACGTTGACCGAGTTGTGAAGCACGCGCTCCACAAGGAAGTAGCTGAGCTCGGTCATGAGAATATGGGCCTGCGGGAAATAACGCTCGGCCACGGGCAGCGACCCCACATGATCGTGATGGCAGTGCGAAATGGCAATCGCATCCAATTCCTCCCGCTTGATCAGATCATACCGCGGCAGCGCCGCGTGACCCTCGCGCCGGGGATGCGTGCCGGTGTCCAGCAGCAGTCGGTGCCCTTCCAGATCAACGAACCAGGACGACGCCCCGATGTCCGTGTCCGGGTTGAGGTTGATGATCCTCACTTCATCAGGCCGTAGTTGGCCGGCAGATCGAATTGCTTGGCGTCGGGTCGGGCGAACTGGACCTGGCTGAAGCGCAGGCGGACTGTGGTTTGCTTTTCCTTCATCTCGATTTGCATCGGGAAATCCTTCAGATCAGCCGCGTTCCAGGTGATTGCCTCAAGAACTGCCCCTTTCTCGCCCTTGACCACAACCTTGTTCTTCACACAGGCGTGCCCCTCAATGGTCTCCTTACCCAGCGCGCTTTTCTCCAGCTTCAATCCCTTCTGGGCTGCCTCCACTTCGCCCGGGGCCAGCGGTACGTTCTGGTAAGACTGAACCCCGGGATAAACGACATACGTGGCTTTCTGATCAGGCCGGAACAGGCTGACGATGCGGGCCATGCCCGACTGCTTCAAGCTGGCGACCGTGCCGGGAGGCAGGTCCTTATTCGTCATTTGTTCAAGGTTGATTTCCAGGCGGACTTTGCCATCCAGGGCGGCCCAATCCATAGGCATCCGCACCGTCTCCTGCTGCGACCGGTCTATTACCCGGGCTTCGGCCCTGGCCGTGAACGTAGTAACCGCTCCGAACAGCTTCACGAACGCCGCGTTGATGCCGGCCGGCGAGCCGGCGGCGGGAATTTGGGCGAACGCGGTCCCATCCATTAACAGGGCCGCAGAAACCGCTACCAACAATCGTGCCATTGATACAAGCATCTTCATGCAGCAAAGCTCCCTTCGATTATACGCGCCGGGCCCCATAACGACAGCAGAAAGTCAGCGCCGATTTCTATTTGGCAGTTGCACGGGTCCGGCTTAGTTTGGTCAAACGAGCATGGAACACCTTGAACTTGCCTGGCAGGCTATCACGCGTATCCGACGCGAGCGGCGATGGATTATACTGCTTTTTCTCCTCCAGTGGACGCTGCCGCTGCCGGCGCAGAAGGTTCCGGTCGTGGAAAAGAACCTCGCGAACGGGATGCGGCTTTTGCTGGTGGAACGGCACGATGAGCCAGCCGTAGCGGGTGGGTGGGTGGCACATGTCGGGAGCTCGAACGAGCGCTTGGGAATAACCGGCATCACCCACCTTTTCGAGCACATGATGTTCAAGGGGACGAGGACCATTGGCACCACGAACTACAAGCGGGACCTGGAAATCATCGCGGCGCAGGAGCGCGTTCGCGATCTAATGCGGCAGGAGGAACGGAAGATGCGCGCTGAATACCGCCTCGGCCAGATTGACGATCTGCTCCAACCCGAGAACCAGACCCCGCGCTACCGCGAGCTGCACAAGGAGTTCAACCAGCTCATCGCGGAACAGCGCGAGATCCTGGTCAAGAATGAGTTCGACCGCATTTACAGCGGGGCGGGCGGGTCGGGCATGAACGCGTTTACGTCGGAAGACATGACGGCTTATTTCATCACCGTGCCCGCCAACAAGCTCGAGCTGTGGGCATGGATGGAATCCGAACGCCTGCTGCGCCCGGTGTTCCGCGAGTTCTATGCCGAGCGGGACGTGGTATTCGAAGAACGGCGCATGCGCACGGAGTCCACGCCGCTGGGTAAGTTCCAGGAAGCGTTTAACGCTATGTTCTGGGACTCCTCCCCCTACGCCTGGCCGGTTATAGGCTGGCCTTCCGACATCCCGGCCATTTCCAAGGCGCAAGCGGACGAATTCTACTCAACCTATTATTGCCCGCAGAACATCACGCTCCTACTGGTCGGTGATTTCGCCCCGGCGAACGCGGAGGCGCTGGTCCGCAGATACTTCGAGCGGATCCCGCGCGGCCCCCGCACTCCACCGGATGTGGTGACACTGGAAGTAAAACAGCTGGCCGAGAAGCGCATGTATGCCGAAGCCGAAACCAACCCGCAGGTGGACATCCTCTGGCATACAGTGCCGTTTCGGCATCGCGACTCGTATGCGTTGTCCATACTCAGTGAGCTTTTGTCCACACGCACCGGGCGGCTTTACAAGGGACTGGTGCTGGGCAGCGCAATCGCCACCGAAGTGTGGGCGCAGCAAGCATCTATGAAGTGGGAAGGTTACTTTAATGCGGGCGGCGAGGCAAAAGAAGGGAGTAAGCCGGAGGAAGTCGAGCAGGGCATTTACAGCCATATCGAGAAGTTGAAGACGGAGGCCGTGCCGCCGGAGGAGTTGCAGAAGGTGAAGAACAATTTCGCCGCCGCAGAGTATCGCCGGCTATCGTCCAACTACCCGATCCTCATGCACCTGATTCGCAATGACGGTGAAGGAGATTGGCGGGAGATAAACGAGGGCGGGCCTAAGATACAGGCCGTAACGGCTGCTGACGTGCAGCGTGTAGCCAGCAAGTACTTCACGAAGGAGAACCGGGCCGTGGCGATTTACACCCGCAAGCCGGGCGAGGCCGCCGCGAAGCCAGCTACCCAGGAGACACCATGACCGAAGCCATGCTGGAAATTCGAAGGCCGAAACCCGAAGGCCGAAAGAAGTCCGAAGCCCGAAATCCGAAACGATCACGCGTTGGGCAGGCCTCCCGGCTCTCCGGGTCTCGGATTTCGGCCTTCCTTCGGCCTTCGGATTTCGGATTTCGAGTCTTGCAGGCCTTCATTGGTGCGACCCTTCTCTTTCCCTGCCTCAGCTCTTCTCCGGTCCACGCTCAGTCCGCCATCCCCGACCGGCCGGAAAAGCTCGCCTATCCGCCGCTGGTCTATGAGCCGCCGACGCCAGAAGCCTTTCGCGCCCCGCTAAAAAGCGGCCCGATTGCGTATGTGGTGGCGGACCGCGAGTTGCCGTTGGTCAATATTGTCGTTTACGCCCACACCGGCTCGTACCTGGAGCCCGCCGGCAAAGAGGGCTTGGCCGATCTGACCGGCCACCTCCTGGCCCGCGGCGGCACGAAGTCAATGACCGCTGAAGCCCTGGAGGAGCGCCTGGCATTCTTGGCCGCGCAGCTCAGTTCGGGCATAGGCGAAAACGTGGGCAGCGTGAGCCTGAACCTGCTCGCAAAAGACCTGGATGAGGGCCTCGCCATCCTGCGCGAGGCCTTGAGCGCACCCCGGTTTCAGGACGACAAGATCGCCCTCCGCAAACAGCAAATGCTTCAGGGAATGCAGCAGCGGAATGACGAGTCGGCTGCCATCGAAAGACGCGAGCAGTCTTTCCTGGCGTTCGGTGAGAACTTCTGGGCGAATCGTTACCCGACGGCTGCCTCCGTGGACTCGATTACGCGCGCAGACCTGGAAAAGTTCCACCAGCAGTGGTTTCATCCTGCCAACCTTGTTGTGGCGGCGAGCGGCGATTTCGATCGCGAAGCACTGCTGCGGAAGCTCGAGGCAATGTTCGCCAATTGGCCATTCAAGGGCCAAACACCACCCCCCATTCCCACCAACACCACGTTCGCCACCAGCGGGGTATACCTCGTCGAGAAGGACGTCAACCAGGGGCGCGTAGCCATGATGCTTCCCGGCATCCTGCGTGACAACCCGGACTACTTCGCGGTAGGGGTCATGAACGACATCCTCGGGGGGGGTGGCTTCACTGCCCGCATCATGAACCGCGTTCGCTCCGACGAGGGCCTGGCCTACGACGCTCACTCGAGCTTCCAGGGCGGTGTCTACTATCCACTGCCATTTGCGGCGGGCTTCCAGTCCAAGTCGCGCACCGTCGCCTACGCCGCATCGCTGGTGCTCGACGAGATACGGAAAATGGCCGCCGCGCCGGTAACCGAGAGCGAACTGAACGTCTCGAAGCGCGGATTTGTTGAGCGGTTCCCCCGCATCTTCTCGACCAAATCGCAGACTGCCAACACCTTTGCGCAGGACGAATTCACCGGACGCTTTGCCCGGCAGCCGGACTACTGGAAGACCTATCGCTCGCGCATCGAAGCGGTCAACCAGGACGACGTGCTGCGCGTGGCGCAGAAGTACCTGAAGCTGGATAAGCTCGTTATTCTCGTTGTGGGCCAGAAAGACCAGATCATGCGCGGTTACCCGGATCACCCGGTGAAGTTAACCGATCTGGCCGGCGGCCGGCTGACCGAGCTGCCTTTGCGCGACCCGCTGACGATGAAACCCCTCGCCCACCCCACGAGCGCAGAATCTTCCCGGTAGATTACAATCTGGATTTGACTCATCCCGCCGCTGGGGTATGCTCTGCGCCCCAAATCCGGAAGACGAAGATTTATGGCAAAGCTGACTGTGACAGACCTGGATGTGCGCGGCAAACGCGTGTTTGTGCGCGTGGACTATAACGTGCCGCTGGAGGAAAAGGACGGCCAGATGGTAATCACGGATGAGACGCGCATCGTGGCAACCCTGCCGACACTCCGACTGCTCATCCAGAAGGGCGGCAAACTGATCCTCGCAGCCCACCTCGGCCGGCCCAAAGGCAAGCGCGAGCCCTCAATGTCCCTCCGCCCGGTGGCAGCGCGCCTGGCGGATTTGCTCGGCTGCAATGTGGCGTTCGCGGATGACTGCATCGGCCCGAAGGTCGAACAAACAGTGAGCATCATGAAGCCCGGCGACGTGCTGTTGCTGGAGAACGTCCGTTATTACAACGCGGAAGAAGCGAACGACCCGAACTTCAGCGAGCAGCTGGCGAAGGTGGCGGATGTGTATGTGAACGACGCATTCGGCGCGGCGCACCGCGCCCATGCCTCGACGGAGGGCGTCGCCCGCCTGGTCGCCAAGCGCGGGGGCCAGTGCGCCGCCGGCCTGCTGATGGAGCGCGAGCTCAAGTTCCTGGGCGAGGAGTTGGAGAAACCCGCCCGCCCGTTTGTCGTCATTCTCGGCGGAGCGAAAGTCTCGGACAAGATCGAGGTCATTGACCGGTTGTTGGAAAAGGCCGACGCGCTGCTGATTGGCGGGGCGATGGCCTACACGTTTCGATTGGCGCAAGGCTGCAAGACGGGCAAATCGCTGGTCGAGCCGGACAAGGCGGAAGTCGCCAAGTCGGCCCTGGCCAAGGCGAAGCAGCGCGGCGTTAAGTTCCTGCTGCCGATGGATGATGTCGTTGCAGTGCCGGTGAAGACCGATAAATTGGACAAGAAGGGCAAGCCCATCATTGATTACCAGAACTTGCGCGTCAACACGAACCTTAGTTGTCCGGATGACGCCGCCGGTTTGGACATAGGCCCGGCCACGGCAAAAGCCTACTCCGACGAGGTCGCCACTGCCAAGACCATCCTCTGGAACGGACCCATGGGCCTGTTCGAGGACAAACGCTTCGCAGAAGGCACGTTTGCCGTCGCCCGGGCCGTGGCAGACGTGACGCAAAAGGGCGGCGCCAAGAGCATCATCGGCGGCGGTGACAGCGTAAAAGCGCTAAATAAAGCCAAGCTGGGCGACAAAGTCACCTTCATGAGCACCGGTGGTGGCGCCAGCCTCGAATTCCTCGAGGGCAAGGCCCTGCCCGGTGTCGTCGCGCTGAGCGACAAGTGAATCGTCACTAAAGCGCAAAGCAGCACAAGGGCAGACCCTTTCAAGACAATCTATGAATAAAGAACGGAAGCTGATTATTGCCGGGAACTGGAAGATGAACAAGACGGTGGCCGAAGCGCTCGACCTGGTCCGCGGCCTCAAGATCGAGTTGGCCAACGTCAAAGAGGTGGACACCGTCGTGTGCCCGCCATTCACCGCGTTGAGCGAGGTGTCGAAAGCCATCCTCGATTCCAGTATCCGCCTCGGGGCACAAAACATGAGCGAGCACAACGTTGGCGCTTACACCGGGGAAGTCGCCGCCGTGATGCTCAAGGAGTTCTCGGTGCGTTACGTCATCCTCGGCCACTCGGAACGCCGACAATACCAGAAGGAATCGGACGCCCTCATTGCCCGAAAAGCCGCCGCCGTCCACGCGGCATCGCTCAAGCCGATTGTGTGCATCGGCGAGACCCTGGCCGAGCGGGAAGCCGGCCAGATGGAGAAAGTCCTGGAGACCCAGGTTCGCGGGAGCCTGGCAGGGCTGACCCGGGAACAGATGGAAGAAACCGTCGTTGCCTATGAGCCAGTCTGGGCCATTGGCACCGGCAAGACCGCAACGACCGCGCAGGCACAGCAGGCGCATGCTTTTGTCCGGGGATTGCTGGTCAAAATGTTCGACGAAACAGTTGCCCGCCGCGTCCGCATTCAATATGGTGGCAGTGTCAAGCCGTCCAACGCGCGCGAGCTGATGAGCCAGCCGGACGTGGATGGCGCCCTGGTGGGTGGCGCTTCATTGGAGGCGCGCAGCTTTGCGGATATAATTAAGAATTCAATTTAGAAAGAGAATATGGGTTTTCTGATAGGCCTGTTGACGGTTGTGATGGTGCTGGACTGCGTGGTGCTGATATTGCTCGTGCTGATTCAACTCCCGAAGAAAGACGCTGGCGTCGGCCTGGCCTTCGGCGGTGGCGCAACGGATGCTCTCTTCGGCGCGGGTTCAGGCAATGTGTTGACCAAGATCACCAAGTACGCCGCCGGGGCCTTCTTCATCCTGGCATTGGTGCTCTCGCTGCTCCAACGCGCTTATCAAACCCGGACCACAAGCGCGTTCCAGGAGGGGCTGATGAAAGCCAGCCCGACTTCGGTCACCCCCCCGACACCCGCGCAGCCGCCGGCAGCGGCTCCCAAGCCGGCTGCCGTCCCTGGCACCAACACCCTTACAATTGCCCCGCCGGCGGAGAACACGAATCTCCCCGTCCCCGCCCCGGCAAGTCCGCCGACTTCAGCGCCGCCCAAGCAGTAGCGATCCGGAGGGCCCACGTCGTTTGACCATCAGCCGCGCCTGGATGCGCGGAGTGGTCGCCTTTCCCGTAACGCGATGACGTCTAGCCTCCATGGCCAGCCGTTGAAGAATTCTATTGCCGGGTCCTCAAATGCAGCAAACAATTCCGCTGTTATGCATGACAAACTCACTCGGCGCCAATTCCTTAAGACAACCTCCGCTGCTGTCCTCACCACCCCGCTCCTGCTTCAGGCCGCTGGCCGTGCCTCCGGCCGGAAAGGACCCAACGATTGCATTACACTGGGTGTCATTGGCACGGGCACCCAAGGGCGCGGCCTGACGAACAATTTCCTGGCCATGCCCGACACGCAAGTTGTGGCCGTCTGCGACGTGGACACCACCCGCCGCGACCACCACCGCCGGATGGTAGACGAGTTCTACAGCATTAAGGGCAACAAGGACTTTCAGGGCTGCACCGGTTACAAGGACTTCCGCGACCTGCTCGCGCGCAAGGACATTGATGGGGTCGTGATTGCCGCGCCGGACCACTGGCACGCCGGCATGGCCATCGCTGCCTGCGAAGCCGGCAAGGATGTCTATTGCGAGAAACCGCTCTCCCTGACCATTCGTGAGGCCCGCGAGATGGTGAAGGCGGCCAGGAAATTCGGCCGTGTCTTCCAGACCGGCTCGATGCAGCGATCCTCAGGCGAGTTTCGCAAGGCCTGCGAATTGGTGCGCAATGGCCGCATCGGCAAGGTCAAACAGATCATCGTGGACGTCGGGTCGCCGTCGGTTCCGTGCGACCTGCCGGAGGAACCGATGGAGCCGGGCCTGAACTGGGACCTATGGCTTGGGCCCGCCGCGCTCCGCCCCTACAATTCCATCCTGAGTCCCCGCGGCGTGCACACGCACTTCCCGGACTGGCGAAATTACCGCGAATTCTCCGGCGGCATGATGACCGACTGGGGCGCGCACCACTTCGACATCGCCCAGTGGGGCCTTGGCATGGACGCGAGCGGACCCGTGGAGATCATCCCTCCCGAGGACCCCAAGGCAAACCGGGGCGTGCGCTACCTCTACGCTAACGGCGTCGAAATGATCCACGGCAATAGCGGCGGCGTGCTGTTTATCGGCACCGAGGGAAAAATCCTGGTCAACCGCGGCAAGTTCGAGGCCACGCCAGCTTCCCTCGCCGAGGAACCGCTCGGCGCCGGCGCCATTCGTCTCTACAACAGCTACAGCCACACCAAAGACTTCCTGGATTGCATGCGCAGCCGCAAGCGCCCGATCTGCGATGTGGAGATTGGCTGCCGCTCAGTCACCGTCTGCCACCTGGGCAACCTGGCCTACTGGAATCACCGGCGCTTGCGCTGGGACCCCGTCAAGGAACGGTTCATCGGCGACCGTGAAGCCAACCGGTGGCTGGACCGCCCCAAACGGGGGCCCTGGAAGGTGTGACCGGCCGGTCTTAGCCTCGGCAGATATTCCAATCCGGAGCAGATCAACGCCACCGGCACAATTGCTTGTCGCCCGGCGGAGTCTTGTTAGCCTTGCGGGGAAATGCGAATTCATCTCCTCTGGACGCTGCCGCTGCTGGCGCTGCCGGCGATAGCGGCGGAACGCAAGTTCGATTTTGGCGAAGTGCGCGAAGGCCAGATGCCGCCCGGGTTCCGCAGCACGGTAACCGGATTGGGAAAGCCAGGGAACTGGCAGGTGATCATGGACGAGGTGCCGCCGCTGTTGCCGCCCCTCACACCCGGAGCGCAGGTGATTGCCCGGAAGCCCGTGCTGGCGCAACTCGCTCAAGATCCGACGGATGAGCATTTCCCGCTGCTGATCAACGAGAGCGAAACTGTTGGGGACTTCACCCTGACCACGCGGTTCAAAACCGTCCGAGGTGTAGTCGAGCAGATGGCGGGCATCGCGTTCCGGGTCCAGAATGAGAGCAACTACTATGTCGTTCGCGCCAGTTCGCTGGGCAACAACCTCCGCTTCTACAAAGTAATGCGCGGCGAGCGCGGACCGGTGGTCGGACCCGAATTGCCAGTCCCCAACAACGTGTGGCATGAATTGACAGTCGAGTGCAAGGGCAACTCCATCCGCTGCATGCTCAACGGCAAGGAACAGATCACGGCCACCGACCGGGTCAACCCATTCGTGAGCGGCAAGATAGGATTCTGGACTAAGTCGGACTCCGTGAGTTACTTTGCCGACACCCGGCTGGTGTACACCCCGCATGAACCGCCCGCGCAGAAGCTGGTGCGCGACACGGTGAAGAAGTACTCGCGGCTGCTCGGCCTGCAGCTCTACGTAACAGGATTTGAACCGAAAACTACCCTCCTCGTGGCCAGCAAGGTTGCGACCGAGGTCGGCCAGGCCGGCGGCAAGGTCGAGCTGGACGTGATTGACCAGGGCACGCCCTACTACGGCAAAGAGAAGGACTACATCTCTGTGGTGCTCCCGTTGAGAGACCGGAATGGTGATCCGGTGGCGGCCGTGCGCATCAAACTGAAGCCGTCGGCCGGCCAGACGGAGCAACATGCCTTCGCCCGGGCGTTGCCGGTCCTCCGGGACATGCAAAAACGGGTGACCTCGCGCCTGGACCTGGTGGACTGATTCGCTGCCACCCTCAATACTGAGAATAACTGGCATCGCCATTCGAGCCAAGGCAGGGTTGGGGCCCGCCTGTCCCCAGTTTTGAGACGGTCAGGCTGCGAATGAGACAGTTATAGCGGGAGCATCACTTTTCTCGGTGGAGGGCCCGGATTGGGCGAGCTTTATGCTCTCACGCGGGCATGAAGCAGGGTATCTTTATTGAGCGCGACGGAGTATTAAACTGTGTTCGAGTGGAACGGCAGCAGCAGGTCAGCCCGCTGACGCTGGAGGAGTTCCGCGTCAACGAGGCAATCGCCCCGCTGCTGCGGAAACTCAAGAACGCCGGGTTGCTCCTCATCGCCACCACCAACCAGCCCGGCTTGTCGCGCGGATACCAATCGCGCCGCGAGCTGGACCGGATGCACGATGCGCTGCGCCGCGCCCTGCCGCTGGACGACATCCTGGTGTGTCCGCATGACGAGGTTGACCGTTGCCCGTGCCGCAAACCCAAGCCGGGGCTGCTGCTCGAAGCGGGCTTCAAGTATCACCTCGACATGGATCACGCTTTCGTCATCAGCGACAAGTGGCAGGATGCCGAAGCCGCCCGGCAGGCCGGCTGCACCTCGTTGCTGCTGCGATCGCCCTGGGTGGGCGATGGCCACCACGACTTCGTTCTGCCGACCCTCGAGGCGATTGTGGACAAAATCCTCGTCCTGCGCTCACCCGCCGGCGTGGTGACGGTATAACCTTCCGGAACCAGTCAGGGAGCCGGTGGAACCGCCTTGCCCGGTGAGGGCGATTCCGCGGGGGCATCCTCGACCGGGGCTGCCGAGGCAGCCGGAGGAATATCGCTCGGCGCGGGGCGGCGGATTCCACCAACGAGCAGAACCTTGCCCTCCCGGTCGGGCTCAAGCCGGGGCCTCATGCCCAAGTAATCGTAAGTCTGGCGCGTGATGACCTCACCCTGCGGATTGATGACCGTGTAGTTGAACGAGTGCGCCCCGTCCTGGTAGAGGAGATGAAGATTGCTGAACTTGTCCACCTGGGGAACAGGGCGGCCGAAGGAGACCATCGGCCCGATGGGAATCACGCGGAACGTCCTGGCCCCCGCGGCATCGGTCAGCCGCACGTAAAGCCGCAGCTGCGACTTGAGGAAGTTGGCCTGTTGCAGGATGAACTTGCGCACCTCCGGCACGGGGTCAGCGGAGCCTTCGACCGCGGGCACCCCGACCTCCTGCTCCCACAGCTTGGCGCCTTCGACAACGCCGAAGCGTCTCGGGTCGCTGGTGATGGAACGGTTCCACTGTTTGATCCGCACGGTCGCGCTGACCGTGTAGCGCCCGGAACGCGTCAGGGAAAAGTAAGGCGCCAGGTCCACGCGCTTGGTGGCCACTCTTGACGACCCCAGCACAAACTCCCCCACCACCGGCACCTCGCCCAGCTTGCGGACGATTTCAGCCTCCCCTCCCTGCACCGAGAAAGTCAGCCAATCCTCTTCGCCGCCCAGCCGCAAATCCTGGCCGGAACGGTTAGTGATGCGCACGGCGGTCGGCATTGCCTCCCCGGGCAGGAACTGGTCCTGCTCCTGCGTGACCTCGACCGTGACCTGCGCCGACACCGTCGTCAATCCGACCGCCAACAAACTCAGCCATGAACCCAATGCTCTCATTCGCCCACTCTAAGGCGCGCCGACCGGCAGGCAAGCCGCAAAAGCTGCTCTGCCGTGCCTCCTGGCACCGCCACCGGACCGCGAGCCGCTCTCGGCTCACGGCAACCACCAACCCGAAGCAGGAACCAGGTACTCTCTGCGCTCCCGGCTCCTTCACCAGCGGTGCACACCGAGGACAGCTCGCAGTCCGGCCAAAGGTGATGTCGGCAAGCGGAGCCACGCTCATCCGCCCGGCCAAACACCAGGCGATTTAGTTTGACTATACCCGGAATCGGCCCCCGGCCACCAAGGGAGTCTCACCGTATCCACGCCGTATCCTCACCGTATCCACACCGTGGATACAACCTTGACATCCCAGGAGATTATGGGCGTAACATGCTGCCATTGTAATACTTACGCTCAAAGTGGCACCGCAAATACCCCCGGAGCACCAAATCCACCGTAAGTGCCACAATAACAGCCACTTCCGAAAAATCAGCCAAAAACGGCGTTCCCTTGTCTCCCGGTGGCTATCAGGCCCAAACCGGTCACGCCCGCCAGCAGAGAATCGCTAGCGATTTAATTTGACTATGCGGCGAGGGGCCTGTCCCTGGGATGGATGCCAGGCCGCGCTCTCACGCTTGTCCCAGTCGCTTCTGCACTGCCTCGAAGACGGCGGCCGGCGGGATGGCGCGCAAGCACTCGAAGGGCTTCACATAGCGGCAGCGCTGTTTGAAGCAGGGAACGCAGGGGAGGTTCAACTGCAGCACATGATCGAGCTGGCGGTAGGGCCCGGTGCGGCGCGGCTCAGTGGGGCCGAACAACGCGACCACCGGTTTGCCCAGCGCGGCAGCGACATGCAACGGCCCGGTGTCGTTGCTGACCATCAGCTCAGCAAGCCGTATCCACTCGACCATTTCCGGCAGCGAAAGGCGCCCGGTCAAATCCAGGCAGCGCGCCGGAGCAGCCTGCGCGATTGCCTCGCCCAGCGGCCGCCCGTCCTCCCCGCCGAGCACTGCAAACTGAAACTCCGGGTTGGCCGGGGCCAGGAGCCGCACCAACTCGGTGAAAGACTCGACCGGCCAGCGCTTGGTTGGCCAGCGCGCCCCGGGCTGGAGGATGATCCACCGGCCTCTGGCGGCCGGCCACTTTCGCCGCACCGACTCGGCCACCGCCGGGCGCTCCGGCAGCGATGCGACCTCCCCGTCCACCGGCACGCCCAGGATTGGCAGCACGCGCAGGTACCAGTCCGCCGCATGAGTGAGGGCCGAGGGACGCCGCACAATGTGATCATAAAACCCGCGCGCGCCTTCGCGCGGCTCGTCCAGGCCAATTGACAGCCGCCCGTTGGCCAGCCAGGCGAACACCCCCGAGCGCAAAAGACTCTGCAAGTCAATCACCCAGTCAAAACACTGCCGCCGCAGCCAGCGCACACTGCGCCACATTTCGGCCCAGTGCCGCGGCGAGGCCCAGCGCTGGCGTTCAAAACGCACCACGCTCGCCAAATCCGGGTCTCCCTCCAACAGCGGCGCCAGGTTCGAATCAATCCACCAGTGGACTTCGCTGCCGGGCAGATGCCGCTTGATCAACCGCAGCACCGGCAAGGCGTGCACCACATCGCCGAGCGAGCTGGGCTTGAGAATCAGAATCTTCACCTGGCGCAAAACCCGGAGCGAGGCGGGGACACCTCCACCTTGGCGCGCGGGACGGCGCTGGCGGGAGCGCTACTTGCCGTAGGCCAGACGCTCGGCCAGGCGCGGCGGCAGGCCCGCATCCAGGATCTTCCTCTGGGCGCTCGCGATGTCATATTCCAACCGCCGCAGCTCGATGGTCCCCTCGTCCGCGTCATAGACCACGTAAGCGGCCTTGGGATTATTATCTCGCGGCTGCCCGATGGCGCCGACGTTCACAAAATACTTCTTCCCGGCCTCCACCTTGAACTTGGAGTACGTGCCGCCCCGCACCACGTGGTCGCGGATGAACGCCACCGGCACATGCGTGTGGCCAAAGAAACAAATGCTCGTGTTCTGGTAGGTGAAACTGGTCGCCGCGGCCAGCTTGTCAAAGACATAGCCCCAGCGCTGCGGGGCATCGAGCGTGGCGTGCACAATCGTGAAATTGGTGACCATGCGGACATACTTCAAGTCCCGCAGCCACTGCCGGTCGTCCGCCGTCAATTGCTTGCGCGTCCAGTTCACCGCCTCCGCCGCCGCCGGGTTGAATCCATCCAGCGGCCCGTCAGTCGAGCAATACTCGTCGTGGTTGCCCTTCACGACCGGGATATTCATCTTGCGGACGATCGCGAGGCACTCCCGCGGGTTGGCGTTATAGCCGACCACATCGCCCAGGCAGGCGTAATGCGTGCACTTCTGCTGCTTGATATCCTCCAATACAACCGTGAACGCCTCGAGGTTGGCGTGGATGTCCGCTATGATTGCAAACTTCATTTGACTTCTATCTAACTATTTCAAACCCGCGAAACTCGTTCCCGGCTTCGTGCCACGAAACCTCTTCCTGTCGGATAAAATGATCCATGCCCGACTCCCGTATCGCCTGCCGAAACGTTTCCAATTCGTCTTTGGCGCCTTCGGCGACCAGTTCCACCCTGCCGTTTGGCAGGTTGCGCACGGAGCCGGTCACATCGTACCCGGCCGCCACCGACTTAACGGTGTAACGAAACCCGACCCCCTGCACCTGGCCCGAGTAAAGAATATGCATTCGCCTGCGATTCACGGCAATGACCGGCGCCAATGTGCCACATGGGGGCCGCTTCCGGGAGCAAATTCTCCTGGCTTCCCGCTTCGACTCCACAGATAAAGCCACAATCCTCACCCCCAATGCAATCCTTTTTGTGGCCCATACGCGCTGGAGCGATTACCGAGCCGTGGCTTTCTCTCTTTCCGTGGCCGCAAGCATTTGTTACAAGGGGTCCCGGTGAGTCTGCCACTGGTTTGGATGCCGGCATGCGGAGACAGCCTTTCAACCCTCGGAGACCATGAAACGAAACGCCTTCTTACTGGCAGCGGGCAGCCTCGTATGCGCGGCGCTCGCGGCGTCGGCCACGACCCGCTATGTGAATCTTAAGAACCCCGCGCCGGCTCCGCCCTATACGAGCTGGTCCGGCGCCGCCACCAACATCCAGCACGCCATAGACCAGGCGGTGGCGGGAGATGAAATTCTCGTCACCAACGGTGTCTATGCCACGGGCGGCCGGACCGTGTTCGGCACGATGACCAATCGCGTGGCCATCAACAAAGCCGTGACGGTGCGCAGTGTCAACGGCCCGCTGCTGACAATCATCGAAGGCCGCGTGGTGGCGGGGACCACGAACGGGGATGGGGCGATTCGGTGCGTGTATGTGGGGCCCAACGCGGTGCTGAGCGGGTTTACCTTGACCAACGGCCACACGCGAGCCGATGGGGACTATTACCAGGAACAGAGCGGTGGCGGAGCATGGTGTGAGACGTCCGGGGTGGTCACCAACTGCACCTTGAGCGGCAACTCGGCCTACTACTCTGGCGGCGGGGCGTATTCTGGCATCCTCAAAAACTGCAACTTGAATGGCAACTCGGCCGACTATGGCGGCGGGGCGTCCGGTGGCACCCTAAACAATTGCGCCTTGAGCGGCAATTCGGCTTCCGAAGACGGCGGCGGGGCGAGTAATGCCACCTTGAACAATTGCACCTTGAGCGGCAACTCGTCCTACTACGGCGGTGGAGCATATGATGCCACCCTGAACAACTGCGCCTTGAGCGGCAACTCGGCCCGCTCCGATGGCGGCGGGGCAGCTTATGGCACCTTGAACAACTGCACCCTGAGCGGCAACTCGGCCTGCCACTCTGGCGGCGGGGCGTATTACGGCACCCTGAACAACTGCATTGTCTATTACAATTGGGCTCGCGAGAGCCCAGACCATTACGACTGCACTTTCAACTATTCCTGCACCACACCGCTGCCAGAGGGTGAGGGCAATATGGATGCGGAGCCGCTGCTGGCCTCTGCAATTCATCTTTCGGCTCAGTCTCCCTGCATTGGAGCTGGCAGCAGCGACTACACTCAGGGGGTGGACATTGACGGGGAGAGTTGGCTGGAACAGCCTTGCATGGGAGCCGACCAGTTTGTGGGGGGCCAGGCCACCGGAGGATTGACCATGAAGATAACCGCTGCCTGCACCAACGTCACCACGGGTTTGGCGGTGGCGTTTGCGGGGGAAATCAGCGGCCATGCGACCGCCAGCGCATGGGATTTCGGGGATGGGGTGGCGGTGAGCAACCGGCCCTACGCCAGCCATGCCTGGGCGCTGCCCGGGCTGTATCAGGTTCGGTGCACCGGCTACAACGACAGTAGCCCCGGCGGGGTGAGCGCGAGCGTATGGGTGCGGGTGGGGGCGCGGGAGGTGTATTACGTGAATGGTGCGAACGCCGCGCCGGCGCATCCGTATACGAACTGGCTCGGTGCCGCGACCAACATTCAGTCGGCGATAGACGCCGGGAAGCAGATGGGGCGGTTGGTGCTGGTGGCCGACGGAGTCTATGCAGACGGGGGCCGGGCGGTTCACGGACAGATGACCAACCGGGTGGTGGTGCCGGAGTGGGTGGAAGTCCGCAGCGTCAACGGCCCGCTGCTGACAGTGATCGAAGGGCGCGCGGTGGCGGGGACGACGAATGGGGATGGGGCGATTCGGTGCGTGTATGTGGGGCGCAACGCGGTGCTGAGCGGGTTTACCTTGACCAACGGCCACACGCGGACGGCTGGGGACGATGACAGCGAGCGAAGCGGAGGCGCAGCATGGTGTGAGTGGTCGGCTGTGGTCAGCAACTGCACCTTGAGCGGCAACTCGGCCTATTACTATGGAGGCGGGGCGTGTCATGGCACCCTAAACACCTGCACCCTGAGCACCAACTCGGCACAGAGTGGCGGCGGGACGTTTGGTGGCACCCTGAACCACTGCACCTTGAGCGGCAACTCGGCCGCCACTGGCGGCGGGGCCAGTTCAGGTATCTTGAACAACTGCATCTTGAGCGGCAACTTGGCCTCCGACTATGGTGGCGGAGCGTCCTGGGTGACTCTGAACAACTGCACCTTGACTGGCAACTCGGCCTACGAATCTGGCGGCGGGACGCTTTCCAGCATCCTGAGCAACTGCACCTTGATCGGCAACTCGGCCTACAAATCTGGCGGCGGGGCGACTGATAGCACCCTGAACAACTGCGCCTTGATCGGCAACTCGGCCTCCGCCTATGGCGGCGGGGCGTCTTATGGCACCCTGAACAACTGCACCTTGAGCGGCAACTCGGCCACATATGGTGGCGGGGCGTATCGAGGCATCCTGGACAACTGCATTGTGCATTACAACTCGGCTCCCGAGAGCCCAAACCACTACGACTGCACTTTCAACTATTCGTGCACGACGCCGCTGCCCATGGGCACGGGCAATTTCACCGATGAGCCCCGGTTTGTGAACACCAATGAATGGAGCAATCTGCGTCTCCAAACCAACTCCCCCTGCATCAACGCGGGCAGTAACGACTACGCACCCGGCCTGACCGATTTGGACGGCCGGCCACGCATCATCGGCACCAGCGTGGACGTCGGCGCCTATGAGTTTCAAGGCCCCGGCATGAACGAATTCACCGCCTGGCTCGGGCAACATGGCCTGCCCACTGACGGTTCCTGCGACTACGCGGACAGCGACACTGACGGCCACAACAACTGGCAGGAGTGGCGGTGCCAGACCGACCCCACCAACGCGCTCTCGGCGTTGCGCCTGTTGTCCGCGTCGCCTGCCGGGGCCGACGTGACGGTGACTTGGGAAAGCGTGGCCGGAGTGGGCTATTACCTGTTGCGCAGCACCAACCTGTCGGCGCAACCGCCGTTCGCGTTGGTGGCGACTAACCTGGCGGGCCAGGCCGGCGCCACCAGTTACACGGACACGAATGCGGCGAGCCTGGCCCCGCTCTACTACCGGATCGGAACGGGGAACTACATTGCCCCCGCGCCTGCGGCGCCGAAGCTGGAGTTACGGTTCGACGCCGCATCCGGAATGCTGGAACTGAGCTGGGCGGCGACGGGCTTCCGCCTGCAAGCGCAGACCAACCACCCGGGAGTTGGGCTGACCGCAAAGTGGTACGACTATCCGGGCGGGACGAACAGCCCGGTGACGGTGCCGGCTAACCCGGCAGCCGGGTCAATCTTCTACCGCCTGGCATGGCCGTAGCAAACCCGGCCCAGCCGAGCAGGAGCGCCCGCCGCCGGCGTTGAGTAAACGACCGTCCTTCTTGAGATAGGTGTCCGCCGCGTGCGGCCAGTTGCCCAGGTGATGCGAGTTCCAGCCTGTGTGGACTTCAAATCCGCCACCTTCGCGAATCGCCAGCAACTTCTCCTCCACGGTCACAGGTTGGACCCCATCGCCCGCTTTCTCCGTGCTCGTCATGCATCTTTACTATTCAGGCCGGAACGCCTTTGGAAAGTGCCCGCTCGGACAGACTCCGGGCAAGGAGGTTGATAGCGGCCGTCGCTGAGCCGCCTCACCAATTCCGTGGAGTGGTAAAGTTGCTGACGGCCACGGCCGGAACCGAGCGCGTCCGAATCAGACCAGCTCCGGACAGTGTTATCAGTGCGGTTGGTTGGCGCTCCTGTCCGTCGTGCGCATTCACGCCTTGAAGCACCGGGCGGACCTGTTAGGTTTGCCGCCATTGGACAATGCCATCCGGATTGTCCAGGCTGCGTCTAGCGTTGCATCTAAAACCGAGTTCCCCTCAATATCGGCGGTCCGAATATGAAGCATCTGTCGGAATGTGAGTGTTTGCGGATAATCGAGCAGTTGAAGAAACTGCCCGCGCCCGTCTTCTACGGGGGCAGTGGCGTCAAGCAGGCGCTGGCGTGGCGGCGGCTGGCGCTGAAACTCGCCTGGCGCAAGGTCATATCCTTCGCGGACGTCCTGCGGCCGGCCTTCCTGTCGCCCACGACAAAGAATCCCGCCATGATCCGGATCAGGGATACGGTGTGCAATGGATACGTGACCGGCTGGATCGAGAAGTCTGTCGCCGGCGAATACGACGGGGTCGAGATCTTTGGCAAGCTGGCTTCCCCGCCCGCGAGCAACGGAAAGTCATGGGAAGATTTCCTGGCGCTCTATGATCAGGTCGTGCTGCAAGACCAGTATTCCGCCAGGGAACTCCTGAAGCCGGACAGCGTGGTAATTGATGGCGGGGCGAATGTGGGATTGTTCACGCTGCTGGCTTCCCACCTGACCCCGAAGGGGAGGGTGTATGCGTTCGAGCCGGCGAAACTGACCTCCACCGCGCTCAAGCAGAACACCAAAGACTGCAAGAATGTGGAGGTGTTCGCGCTGGGGCTGGGGGACCGGGTGCGGAAGGCCGAGATGATGGTGCATGAAGCCTGCCTTTCCGGCAGCACACTCAGCGATAGCGGCATGACGGTGCACGGGGCGGAGAAGGGAGACCTTGTGCCCGAGGAGGTGTCTATCACGACAATTGATGAGTTCGCACAGGGGCACAAGCTGGAGAAACTGGATTTCATCAAGGTTGATGCCGAAGGGTACGAGAAACAGATTCTGCGGGGAGCCGCGGACACGATCCGGCGCTTCCGGCCCATCCTGGCCGTGTCGGCCTATCACTTCCCGAATGATAGAACCGACATCGTAAGCCTGGTGGGGAGCATCACCCCGGGATACCGCCATACTTTCTCCAGCCGGGCGGAGGAAGACTTGATCTTCCTGCCCCAACCGGCGAGCTAACGCGATCGCCCGGACGGCCCGCCGAAATGCGTGGCGGCAGGCTACTTGGCTGGTCGAGGTTGCTTTGCAGGCGGTCGTGCGTCGGTTGAATCCGGCACTGTGTCTTTCCGGCCGCCGACAACCAGATAGCCAAGCAGCAACACCGCCAGCACCCCCGCCGCCGCGCTGACGCAGAGCGGGGTCATCGGCGGAGCGAACCGAAACTCAACGGCGTGGGAGCCCACCTGCAAATAGACGCCGCGCATCACGTAATTGCAGCGCAGCAGCTTCTCCGGTTTGCCGTCCACGAACACCTTCCAGTCGGGGTGAAACCGGTCGTTCAACAGCAGCACTGCGGGGCAGTCGGCTTTGGCCTGCAAAACAATATGCTTGGGCGCATAGCCGGTTATCTCCACGGTGCCGGGAATCTGATTGGTTGCGCTCCCGGAAGCCGGCGGGGACAGCGGATCGGCCACCAGCACGGTCCGCGCCGGGTCAAACTCCGCGCTGCCAAGTTCCTTGAGCGTCGCCTGGTCGTTGGTGCTGACCTGCCAGTTCGCAAAGAGCTTCGCCCGCGGCAGCGCGCCGGTGAACTCGAACACTGCATATTGGCCGTCCGGGTTGATGACCGCCGTGAGTTGGTCCAGGCCGGTGGGCCGCGGAATGCCGGGTTTAGCCGTGATATCGAACCTGGTCTTGATGTGAAACCGGTGCTGGAGGGGATCAACTTGCTGGTTGAGCACGTCCAGAAACCCGGCCGCTCCGAGCAAATACCGCGTATTGGTGAGCTGCCAGCGGCGGGCCATACGATGCTGGGTATTCGTCGTGCGGTCGAAGATCAGCGCGCCCTCGAAACCCGCGTAATCCTCCGCCACGCGGGGCATCATAATGATGTCCAGGGACTGGATGTTATAGTACTGGAAGAGCTGCTGCTTCCACTCAATCTCGTATAGATTGTTGAAGAGCGAAAGCTGCTCTGGCGCGATAAAGGGCAGTATCGCCACCCGTTGCTCGTGCGGCTTCTCCCGCAGCAGATCAATCACCGGGTTGCTGGCGTATTTCCGCACCCAATCCCAGGTGACGACCCAGGGGATGTTGGCCCGTCCCAAATCCGCCACCAGGAGCACCCCAAGCAGAATGCCTCCCAGCCGGGCGCGCCGCCCGCTGAAATACCCGGTCAGAATCAGCGCGACCAGGCTAAGCGCCAAAGCCAGCAGAACCACAAACCATCCGGCTTGCCGGATGCTGAATTGCGCGGTTATCTCGGCCAGGGCCGGTTCCAAACGAACCTCCTGCAGGTGAGCCTCCAGGAGACGGCGCGAGGCGGAGTAAGTCCGCCACGCCACCAGGCTCGCCGCCAGGGCAATTGCCGAGCCGATTATCCAGGCCTTGTCGAAGGTCGCAGCCTTCGCCCACCAGCTCCGCAGGTGCGAGGACAGACCTCGCAACACAGCTCCAGGTGTGTCCAGGCACAACCGGCTTATTCCGTGCACGCCGTAAGCAAAGAGAATCACCAGGATCCACTCGACCACGTGGTAGAACTTGGACGGGTTGCGGATGGTGGAGGCGTACGGCAGCGAATAGAATAACTGGTAGAATGGCGCAAAACGGCCAGAACCCAACAGCGCGCAGACCAGGGCCATGCCGCTCCAGAACTGGATGAACTTCCGCTCCCCCGGCGAGAACGGCGAGTTCTCCCTCCGCAGGCCCTGAAACACGGCCCAGAGGGCAATCACCACCACGAGCACCCCGGTGTAGAGGCCGCCGCCGCCGTAACGGATGGGCCCCGGCGGAGCTTCCATCGCCACCGCCAGCTCCGCGGCAGCCAACTGCGGGTACTGCTTGATAATCTCTTGCTGCAACTCGGCTGGCGTCCTGCCCGCTGCCTTTACTTCGCCAATAGTGGGCAGAGTGATGTTGCCGTCGTCCCGAATCTGTTGCTGGGCAATTGGTTTGGACGACTGCCCGGAAGTGATGCTGACGCCGTCGCCGACTCGCAGTGGGCCTCCGTCAAAGTACCTGTCCCAGGCGGGGTCCCGTCCGCAGGCGCCCCAATAGCTGCCGCCCTCGGGCGTGTCCATGCGAAAGCCAAACAGTCCCGGCACGATCAGGCTGAGGGTTTCGCTCTTGGGCAGGCTCCATTGAGTAGCCCAGTCCCAACGCTCCCACTTGGTTCTTTGGTCCTGCTGCGTGCCGGTAATGCCCAGGATTTGGGTGCTGACCAACCCGGTCACCACTGAGGCCGCCATGAACGCGGCGCACCCGGCCACCAGCGCGACGCGCACCACCCCCCGAACCAGCCTTTGCGCTGCCACACCTGCCCCGGCCCAGGCCTGGAACAGAACGAACACTGCGACCACCAGGCTAAAGAGGGCACCGATATCGAAGGCCTCCATCACGGCCAGGCCGACGGCGAAGCCAGCCAGGACTACCCGCAGCCACCGGCGGGGCGAGGTCTCGTCGGCCAGCGCTGCCAGCGCCAGGAAATCGAGCCCGAAACTAATGGGTTGCGCCGCCACCCCCCAGCAGGCGGTGGAGAAGAAGTCCGAATTCAGGCTGGCGGCAAGCGCCCCCAGCAGGCAGGCCAGTGGCGAGAACTTCCACTGCCGGAAACAAAACCAGGCGCTGAGCCCCAGGAACAAAAGGGCAACGGGGGCGTAAATCTTGGAGTGCAAGAGCGGGCCGCAGACATAACCCAGCGCGTTGGTGATGTTAGGCGAAGGCCCCGGACCCGCGCCGCCAAGCCAGGTCAAATCCTGCCAGGAAGCGGACCAGGCGCCTTCCTCAGAGAAGCTGGCGTATCGCGCGCTGATCGCACCCAAGGGGCCATCATTCGAAAACACCGTATGGCCCGGCTTCCAGCCATTCCGAAACAGAAACCCCAGGCACAGCAGCAGGCACAGAAGCACAAAGCCAAACTGGCGGCGAGCCAATGGCGGGCCCTTGCGCCCTGTCTTGGACTGATTCATACCGGCAGAGTCTTCTGCTTTTCCCGGTGAAAGAAAGAAGAATATTGTCCGGCGCCCCCCGCGCCGCCGCGCCACCGCGCGAACTTGGCCTTGACGCGCCAAAGAAGCCCCAGCTAGATTCCGCTAACTTCGCATGACTTTTGGTTCGGAGAAGACAAGCGCGACCACTATCAAAGTGGGCGTTGCAGTGCTCGTTGAGGACGCTTCGGGAGCGCTGCTTATGGATTTAAGACGGGATTGCGGGCTGTGGGGGTTTCCCGGCGGGCGCCTGGAAACGGGCGAGTCGCTGGCCGACGCGGCACTGCGGGAAACCCGGGAAGAAACCGGCTTCGAGGTCTCCCTGACCGGTCTGCAAGGGGTTTACAGTGAACCGGAGGGCCGCATCGTGACTTATGACGACAACGGGGACGAGCGGCACCTGGTGGATGTGGTGTTCACGGCGCGAATTGTGAGTGGAGAGCTGGCCTGCAGCCACGAAAGCCTCCGCATGGAGTTCTTTCCCCGAAATCACTTTCCGCCCGTCGAAACGATGGCCCCGCCAACCCTGCCAATCCTCGAAGACTACCTCAAGGGCGTGAAGGGCGCCATTCGATGAAAATGGAGGCACTGTGGTAATCAGCCGCACACCTTACCGCATCTCGTTCTTCGGCGGGGGTACTGATTATCCAGCGTGGTACCGCCAGCATGGCGGCTGCGTTCTGGCGGCCACCATTAACAAGTACTGCTACCTGACCTGCCGTTACCTGCCCCCGTTCTTCGAGCACCGAACCCGGGTGATGTACTCCATCATCGAGATGTGCCAAACGGTGGAGGAAATCCAGCACCCTTCGGTGCGTGAAACCCTGCGGTATCTGAAGATTGACCGCGGCATGGAGATTCACCACGACGGCGACTTGCCAAGCCGAAGCGGGATGGGCTCCAGTTCGGCCTTCACAGTCGGCCTGTTCCACGCCCTGACGGCCCTTAAGGGCCAGATTGTCAGCAAAAAGCAACTGGCCTCCGAAGCCATTTACCTTGAGCAAGAGGTGCTCAAGGAGACCGTCGGTTCGCAGGACCAGGTGTGCGCCGCCTACGGCGGCGTCAACCGAATCACTTTCCTGCAGAATGGCGGCTTTTCCGTCCAACCGCTCACCCTCTCGCACGCGCGCCTCGGCGAGCTGAATTCGCACCTGATGCTGTTCTACACCGGTGTCAAACGCACCGCGTCCGATATCGCCGCCAGCTACGCCTCCTGCGCCGACAAGAAGCGGGTCTCCCTGCTGCGCCGGATGCAGGAATACGTGGACCAAAGCAGCGCCGTCCTGGGCAGCGACCAGGACATTATCGCCTTCGGCGAATTGCTGCACCAGACCTGGCTCGCCAAACGCGGCCTGAGCGACAAGGTTTCCAACCCGCGGGTGGATGCGCTTTACGAGGCCGCCCGCTCCGCCGGGGCCATCGGCGGCAAGCTCCTCGGCGCGGGCGGCGGCGGGTTCCTCCTGTTCTTCGTCCCGCCGGAACGCCAGAAGAAGGTCCGGCAGCAGCTCAGCAAGCTGATCCATGTGCCCTTTGAATTCGAGTTTTCCGGAAGCCAGATTATCTTCTTCGACCTGGAAGAGGACTTCGCCCGGCACGACAAGGTTCGCGCCCGGCAGCAGATCGAAGCATTCCGTGAGTGGAACGCCGAGCCTCCCAGGTCGCCGGCCTGAATCATCCCATGACACCTGCCTGTAAAGAAATACGCAGGAACATCCTGCGTGCCTCCCGAGCCAGCGGACACGGCCATATCCCCACCACGTTCTCGGTGGTCGAGATGCTGTGCGCGGTTTACGAAACCATGAAATATGACCCCGCCCAGCCGCAATGGCCGGAGCGGGACCTCTTTGTCCTGAGCAAAGGCCACGCCGCGCTGGGCTTCTACACCGTCCTGGCCCAATACGGCTTCATCAAGCCGGACGAGCTTAAGACCTACGGGGCTTTCCAGTCCCGCCTGGGTTGCCATCCCGACCGCTTCAAGGTGCCGGGCGTGGAGCTCTCCACCGGGTCGCTGGGCCATGGGGTTGCCGTGGCGGTCGGCATGGCCCTTGCCCTGCGCATTCAGAATTCGCCCCGCCGCGTCTATACCCTCGTCGGCGATGGCGAGTCCAATGAAGGCATGGTTTGGGAATCAGTGATGGTGGCCGCCAACCTGCGCCTGGCCAACCTGGCAATCCTCTACGATAACAACGGCTCCCAAAGCCGGTCTTTGCCCATACCAAACCCGGCCGAGCGTTTCAGGGCGTTCAAGTGTGAAACCCTGGAGGTCGCCGGGCATGACCTCGAAGCCATCAAGGCGGCGTTGGCCAAACCCGCCGACACGGTGAAGGTGGTGGTGTGCAACACCGTCAAGGGCTGCGGCTGCCCCACGCTCGCGAATAACATGTTCGAATGGCATCGCAAGTCCCCCAATCCCGAACAATTCGAGCAGTTGATGAAAGAGCTGGAGGCCGCATGAGAAAGCAATTCCGAGATACTGTGGTCGAGTTGGCGGAGCGGGACGAGCGGATTGTCGTGGTGCTCGGCGACATCAGCCATTTTCTGTTCATTCCGTTCCAGGAGAAACACCCGAAGCGCTGCTACAACATGGGCATCTGCGAGAACGCGCTGATAAGCGTCGCCGCCGGTTTGAGTTCGCAGGGGTTGCATCCTTTCGTTCACACGATCGCGCCCTTCCTGACCGAACGGAGCCTGGAGCAAATCAAACTGGATCTCTGCTACAACCAGTTCTGCGCCAATATCGTTACCACGGGCGCGTCTTTCGATTACGCCTGGGATGGCGCCACGCACCATTGTTACACCGACCTGGCGATCCTGCGGCTGCTGCCCCGGATGGAGGTGCTCCAGCCCGGTTCGAAGACCGAATTGGACACCCTGATCCGCAGTCAATACGCCAGCGGCAATCCGACCTACTTCCGTCTTTCCGACCACGGCCACACCCTCAACGTGCCGGTCCAGTTCGGCAAAGGTAATATCCTGAAGGACAGCGGGGCCGAAGTCACCCTGATGACTGCCGGCCCCATCCTCGGCAATGTCATGGAGGCCTGCGCGGATTTGCCGGTCAACCTAGTTTACTTCTCCACGATCAAGCCCATTGACAAGGAAGTCATCAGCCGCTTCCGCCACACGCGGATTCTGGTGGTCCATGACGCCTTTGGCTTGCTGGAGGCCATCCACGAAGTGCCCGATTTGCGCGTCTCGTCGCTGGGACTGCCGGACCGGTTTTGCGTCTGGTACGGCACGGTGCACGACATTCGCAAGATGATTTCGCTGGACCCCGCGTCCATCAGGAGCTGGGTCCGGGAAAAGCTCCCCGCCGGTTCGTAGGCTTCGCGCTGCAGTCCTGAGCCGCCCTGGCACCAAACTATGCCTTCCCCCCAAGGAAAAATCCTGATTACTGGCGGCACAGGCTTTGTTGGCAAGCACCTGCAAGAGGAACTCCGCCGCCGGAATATCCCGTTCTTCGCGTTCTCACGCCGGGAGTTCGATCTGACGGTGCGGGCCCAGGCCGAGGCGGTCTTTGCCGCCCACGCGGACGCCACCGCCATCATCCATCTGGCCAGCTACCAGGCGGCGGGCGAGTTTCCAGCCAAACATCCCGCCGAGCAGTTCTTCATCAACAACCTTATCCATACTCATGTGCTGGAGGCGTGGCGCAACCATCTTCCCGGGGCCAGGCTCATCGCCATCGGCACCTCTTGCGCTTACCCCAGCAGCGCGGTGTCCCTCACGGAAGACAAATTCCTGGACGGCGCCATCCACGGCAGCGTTTATTCCTACGCCTTCACCAAGCGGCTGCTCTACACGGGCATTTGCGCCTATAACGACCAATTCAAACTCGATGGCACCTACTTGATTCCCGCCACGATGTACGGGGAATACGACGACTTCCACCCCGCCACCGCGCACGTGCCGGGGGCCCTGATGGGAAAGTTCGTGCGCGCGGTTCGCGAAGGACTGCCGACCGTCGAAGTGTGGGGCGACGGCACCCAAGTCCGTGACTTTGTGGACGTGAAAGAGTTTGTTCGCATTGTGCTCGAACTCGTCCCGCGCTGCCACCGTGACATCCTCAATGTGGGGCCGGGCTGCGGCAAGTCCATCAGAGAATTGGCGCTGACCATCAGCCAGGCGGCGGGTTTCCAGGGAGAAGTGTGTTTCAACCCAACGGCCTATGTGGGCATCAAGGAGAAGTTTATTGATACTGGCAAACTGCGAACAGCCTATGGCTTGCAGGTCAGCGACGCCCTGGCGCCCGGCATCCAGCGGACAGTCAAGTGGCTGGCTGCGAATTACGCCGATTGGAAAGACCGGCAGAAGTTCTCTTGAACCTGCCACGCCCGCCCGCAGCCCCTTGCCGGGCGAGGTTCGGGCGCCAACGATACCGGGTTAGACTGCTGCCGGCACTGGGTCACCCTCGAACAGCTTTCGCTTCAGGTCGTGGCTGGCCATTTCCTCGAGATGCCGCCGCGCGCGTTTCCCGAATTTCTTCTCCATCATGTCCAGGTACGCGGGATTTCGGAAGTAGGCATTGAAGGCGTAATCCCTGAATTTGAGAACATCCTTCGAGGTCAATGTTTCCGTTGGCAGGGGCACGAAATCGTAGCCTTGCTGGGCATATCCAATCCATTGTTCCGGCAGGGGAACGCCGTTCTGCCTGCAAGTGTCATACAGATGCGAGCCCGGCGGCGCCATGGCGGCAAAGAAACTCGGGAAGGCGGCCATCAGCTCAAAGGACAGCATGAGGGTGTCCTGCATGCTTTCAAATGTGTCTCCCGGCAGGCCAAAGAGATAGTTAGCGCAGAAATCAATCCCGTGCTCGTGCGCTTTCTTGACGACGTGCTTGATCCTCTCCCGGTCGTAGCTTCCCTTGCTCGCGAGATCCAGGACCTTCCGCGTGCCCGACTCGATCCCCAGCTCAAACCAGTTGAACCCGGCTTCTTTGAGCAAGGGCATGTCCTCCACCTTGAGAGAGTCAACCCTGGCGAAAGCGGTGATGTTCAGCTGATACTTCCCCGCCCTTTTCCGTTCTGCCAACCCTTCCGCAATGGGCATAAAATGGTTGCGGTTGAGGATGAACAGCTCGTCATTGATCTTCAGGGTCTTGATTCCGTAGTTCTCCACCAAATGGTCAATCTGTTTGAGCACCCACTGGGGTTTCCAGAACCGCATCTTCCTCTCGCCCCCATGTGTAGCCCGGATGGCGCAGAAACTGCAGTCAAACGGACATCCCAGGCTGGTGTAGATCGAGGCATATTTGTGCCTGGAATCCAGGTCCCTCAAGCCAAGCCAATTGAAGGACCGGTACTTCCCGATCGGCACCAAGTCCCAAGCCAGATCGCTTAAATCGGCGGTGAGGTTCTGAATGTTGGGCGCTCGCGAGTTGTGCCGGATCTTGCCATTCTCCCTCCACCACAACCCCGGGACCTCCTCCAGTTTTCTTCCTTCGACCAGACGCAAATAAGTGTAGAACGCCTCGCCCTCGCCCACATAGTCGCAAGCCTCCTCCCGTAGAGTTCTTTCCGGGAGAGCGGATGGATTCCAGCCCGTCAAAATGATCGTTCGCCCCGGGTCTTTGGCTTTGATTTTGTTGATAAGGTTCCGCGTCTCCGTCATCAACGGCGCCGCGGTATTCGCCTGCTGCCCGTAATTAACGATCCCCACCCATTTGGGATTCTCCGCCTTGATCCGCTCCACGGTTTCGTCGTGGTCCAGGTTCTCCACGTTTGCATCCAGCACTTTAACCGAATGACCGTGCTTTCTGACGAAACCCGCGGTGATGATGATCCACGAGGGGGGCTCAATACCCGTAAACTCGCCCGCCAGAGTCTGGTAGACCTTCTTCCTCGTGTTTCCAACGCAAACCAATAGCAGCTCGAGTTGATCCATAAAAACAGCTAACAACTACAATGGCACATCGTGCGCATCATATTCGGTTCAAAAAAGAAGTCAACCGCGACTTCCCGCCTGTCGAGCCGCCGGACAAAAGGTTTTTGCTTCAAATAACTTGTGCAGGCCAGTGCCATCGTCTAAAATGAGTGGTTCACGTAAACGAGAGTATTAGGACTTATATCATGAATCCAAATCAACAAGCATTCTACAAAGGCAAAAAGGTACTGGTAGCGGGGGGGAGTGGTTTCGTGGGATCGCATTTCGTGCTGCAATTGCTTGAACAGGGCGCCCAGGTGCGCGTGCCGGTCCACTTTCGAGCAATGGAATTGCAGGACCCACGGATTGAAATCGTTAATGGGGATCTGACCAATCCTGATGACTGCCTGCGCATGCTCAAGGACATTGAAATAGTGGTCAACGCTTCCGGCGCGGTTTCGGCGGCGGGGGTTGACCAGATCCGGCACCTGGAGATCATCGCGCGGAACCTGATTACGAGCGTGAGGTTGATTCAAGCTGCCTGGATTGCCGGCGTGGAGCGCTTCCTCGTGTTGAGCAGCCACACGACGTATCCCGCCGCCGATTATCCGATCAAGGAGGAGGAGGCTTGGTCCGGCCCGCCTCATCCCGCCTATTTTTCCTACAGTTGGATGCGCCGTTACGTGGAGAAGCTTGGAGAATTTGTCCACGAGAAGTCAAAAACGAAAGTCGCCATTGTCCGGCCCACGGCGGTGTTTGGGGAATACGACAACTTCGAACCAGCTTCCTGCCACGTGGTTCCGGCCTTGATCGTCAAAGCCGTGTCCCGCATGAGTCCATATCAGGTCTGGGGCACCGGCGACGAGGTGCGGGATTTTGCGCACGTCAGCGATTTGGTCCGCGGCTCCTTGCTGGTGCTGGAGAAACACGCCATTTGTGATCCGGTCAACATCGGCTACGGAAAAACGGTGACAATTAAGGAGGTCGTCCAGGAAGTGCTCAAAGCGGCGGATTACTCCGACGCCACGATTGTCTTCGACGCTTCCAAGCCCACGACAATTCCCTTCCGCATGGTGGACACGTCCAAAGCCAAGCGGTTGTTTGGCTTTGAACCCTCAGTGACTTTGGCCGACGGTTTGAAGCGGACGGTTGACTGGTATAGGAAAGAACTGGCAAAGGGCCGCAAATGGAAGGGGCATTGACCACACCGCGTCATCAGCGCCCAGTTTGCTGCGAAGAAACCCACTATTAGAGACGAAGTATCTATGTCTATCTACCAAGGAAGAAGTGTTTTGGTGACCGGTGGCACCGGCATGGTCGGTCAGCAACTGGTCCGCCTGCTGCTGGAAGCCGGCGCTAAAGTGCGCGTCGCTTCGCTGGATGATCCGTCGCGCGCGCATCCGCAGGCGGAGTTCAGGCGCGTCAACCTCACGAAATTCGAGTCCTGCGAGGAGATGTGCCGCGGCATGGACTATGTGTTCCAGCTCCTTGGCGTTAAAGGATCGCCCGCCGTCAGCACTAAAAAGCCGGCAAGCTTCTTCGTGCCCACCGTTCTCTTTAACACCAACATGATGGAAGCCGCGCGCCAAGCGAACGTGAAATGGTATCTCTACACCAGCAGCGTGGGCGTCTATGCGCCCGCCGAGGTCTTTTACGAGGACGACGTCTGGAGGACGTTCCCGTCCGAGAATGACAAGTTCCCCGGCTGGGCCAAGCGCGTCGGCGAGCTGCAGGCGGAAGCTTACGCCATTGAATATGGCTGGAAACAGGTTTCCATCGTGCGCCCCGCGAACATCTACGGACCTTACGACAATTTCGATCCGGCCAACGCGATGGTGGTTCCCTCGCTAGTCCGCCGCGCGCTCTCGGGCGAAGATCCGCTAACGGTTTGGGGCGATGGCTCACCGATCCGGGACTTCATTCATGCTGAAGATGTGGCGCGCGGGATGATGCTCGCGGTGGAAAAAGGCATCACCGAGCCGATCAATCTCGGCAGCGGCGAGGGCGTCACCATCAAACAGCTCGTGGAAATCATTGTCTCGCATCTGCCGAAAAAGCCGAAAGTGGTTTGGGACACCACCAAGCCCGCCGGCGACAAGAAGCGCCTCATGGACATGACCCGCGCCCGCAAATTTGGTTTCGAGCCCCAAATCTCCTTTGACCAAGGCATTGCCGGGGTCATGGAATGGTATCTCAAGAACAAAGCTGAAGTCGGCAAGCGCTACAACGTATTTGACCAAAAGAATCCTCTCGGCACCTGATCGCAGCCCCGGCGCCTGCGCTGATGTTGCCACTGTCCCAGAGAGGAATTCCAGGTTAATTGCTTTCAACGTCTCCAACGTGCAGGCACTCTTGCTGCATGGTTCCAACGAAAGACCATCAACTCAAACCGTGGCAGGTATTGGACAGCCGTGAGGTTTTCCAGGCGCCGCCGTATATCCGCGTCATTCGCCAGAGGGTCCGGGTCTCTGATGGGCGGGTGGTGGATGATTACCACCAGGTCCAAATGACGGATTTCGTGCTGGTGGTGGCCAGCACTGCCGACGGACACATCCTGATGGAACGGCAGTACAAGCATGGGATCGGAGACGTGACGCTGGTAGTGCCCGCCGGCACGATTTCCCCAGGCGAAGATCCTTTGGCTGCGGCTCAACGAGAGTTGCTTGAGGAAACAGGATATGCCGCGGAAGATTGGCGGAGAATTGGCTCCTTTGTCGCGCACGCCAACTATGGCTGCTCCAAAGCCTACGTCTTTGCCGCGCGAAAGGCCCGCGCTGTTGCTGCGCCGAAATCGGGGGACCTGGAGGAAATGGAGATTCTGCTTTTGCGCCCCGAGGAAATCTATGCGGCCATTCGGGCAGGACAGGTAAAGGCCTTAAGTGCCGCGGCGGCGATCACGCTTGCCACCCATCCTGATTTGGCTCGATGTGGTTGACGCCCAAACCGGGTTTCGGCTAGCGTTCCTGCGGTAATGACCAACCTATTTACCTCGCGGCAGCCACCGCTCGCTGCTTGTTCAGCCGCAGTACAATGCGACGCCACCGGCATCGCTTCCTTCCACTGCTCGAACCATGCTCCAGCTTGAACCAAAGCTCTGATATGGCAAAGACTCTCAAGGACCGCGCTTTTGATCTGGCACCCGAATGTGTCAAGCGCTTCTTGTTCCGCAGACGGCAGGCCCGGCGATTGACGGACATCGAGTTTCAAGCGCTACGGCGCCAGTTCGGCGACGATGCCAGAGCGCGCGCGCGATACTGCCACGACCAATTCGTTTGCCGCGTCATCATTGATCCCAACCTCATTCTCGTGATCAAGAAGCTGCAAGCTGACTTCAGGCTGCTGAACTTTGTCGAAACCGGCACCTACGACGGCGAGACGTCGCTCGCCATGAGCCTGCTATTCGAGCGGATATTCACCTGTGATGTGAGAGACTGGAAGCGGCGGCTTGAGTTTTATCATGCCCGCAACCTGATCTATGAGACTAAGAGCTCGCCTGAGTTTCTCCGCGCACACCTGCCTGAGATCCGCACCCACTCATTGTTCTACTTGGATGCACACTGGGGTGCCTATTGGCCGCTGCGTGATGAACTGGATATAGTGTTCGGGCAATGCGAAAACCCGGTTATTCTCATTGACGATTTCGACGCCGGCAACGGCTTGTACTTCGACCAGTATAAGGAACAGAAGCTGGATTTCTCTTACATCGCAGACCACGTTCCCGGGGACTACAAGTTCTGCGTCAACCCGTGGAGCAACCGCAACCGGGGAATGATCTTTATCTTCCCTCCCTCAGCGCCTTACGGCTGCCGTTTTGGCGAACGGGCTCGCTACGACGAAGCCAATCATGGCCTCTGGGGAAAGCTGACCCCATCGAAGGCTTGATCGGCCTGTCGGCCAATGCGCCGGTGGCCCAGAATGACTACCAACGGAACTCCCTCTCGTGCCATGGCTGACTTCAGCATCCTGATCATCTCTCACAACAAGCCGCTTTCAGTCAAAGAGGCCATTCAGGGCGTGTTGGACCAAACACACCCGAACTGGGAGGCCACTCTCATGGACAGCGGTGTGCTGCTGAACCGGGGCTTCTTTGCATACCTCACAGACCCCAGAGTCACGGTGATTTCAACCGGAGAGACGCCGGAGTTTGCCAGGACCAGAAATATGGCCTCCTGGTGCCTCAACCAGTGGCTGAATTCAGACCGTGCCAAGGGCGAGTTGATCATGTACCTGTGTGACGACGACCTGCTTTACCCGGAAGCGTTTGAGACTTACTGGAATTTCTACTGCCAGAACAACCGTGTTCCGCAAGCCATGTATGCCTCGCAGGATATCGGCGTGGTGGATCCGGAGGGCAAGACCCGAGTCACTGGCCGCCGGATCGCGGACCGTCCCAGAGGCCGCTTTTGCGGTGGCCGGAGACTAGACTGCCGCGTGGACAGCCTTCAGCTCTGTCACACTTCGCGGATCCTTGAGGAGTTCCGCCGGGTCTATAAGACCTCCAAGTTTCACTCCGATGATAAGCGCGACGCCCATCATGCTGACGGCATCTTCATGGAGCAACTCGGCGCGCTGACCAAAGTCTATAACATTGACAAGGTCCTTAGCATGAACCGCCGCACTACCGAAAGCGCCAATCTCGAATACGCCGTCACCCCTCTGGGACGTTCGCTGGCGACCTTGCGCGCCAAGCTCCGCGGCGCCTGGGACCGCGTTTCTCGTCCTCGCCGCTATTGAGCTTACCGATCCCCCGCCTCCGCGACTCCCCGGCTATGCACGTTTCGACCGGAATACACAAGGAACAGTAACGCAACCAAAGCGCCCCAACCCACGCGATCAACTTGCCACGTTACGCACCCCATTAATTCCGGCAGGTCGAATGCGATGGCGCTGGCGTTGTCGGTGACAAAACGGACGTTTTGCGTGATGAGCATTTCCACCAGCGGAACCGGTCAGCCGCTACCCTGCTCAATTACCTCCGTGCGGCAGGGCTCAATGGCCGGAAGCACGGCTGGCCACGGCAGGAGGCCGACCAGCCACGGAAGCGCGCGGGATCGTGCACAAGAGCAACAGCTCATGGCCTGCATGGTGGACTGGATAGCGCTGGGGCGCAAAGATCGGTTTCAGCCACATCGAAGCCTGCGGTGATTGTATTGCGCACCGCATGATCATGCGAGCAATGAGCCTTCCCACTGCATACCGGGGCGTGGTATCTTTCTGTTCATGTCAGCCAAGCCCCGAATAGTTCTAACCGCGTTTGCTGTGGCACTGTTTTCAGCCGCTGCGATTCCCGTCGCCGCCTCTCCCTGGACAGAGCAGAACAGCGCTTGGAACGTCAACATTAACCCCGGCTCGAACCCCGCGGATTACTACGGCGGTTGGAACGGTCATACGTATTTCCCCTCGCCTGCTGATTGGCGGAAGATCCCTGTCTATCAGTTCATCACCGATCGCTGGAACGATGGCGAACCGTCCAATAATGAACTGGCCTACTCGGGTTACGACTTGCGCGATGTAGGCGCTCGGCACGGCGGGGATTTTCTTGGCATCCGGGACAAGCTCGATTACATCCACGCGCTGGGTTACAAGGCGATTTGGATTTCGCCCATCTTCCAGAACCGGAACAATTCCTATCACGGTTATGGGCAGATAGATTTTACGCTTTTGGACAAGCGGTTTGGGACTGTGGAGGACTTTCGCGCGATGGTGGACAAGGCTCACTCGCTCGGCATGTATGTAATCGTGGATATCGTCGTGAATCACCTCGAGAACCTGTACTACTTTGAAGGACATCCGTCCGATGGCGCGCCATTCCACCTTCACTCCGGCGAGTACCAGTTGTTCCCACGTGACCCCGCCCAGACCTATGTGGATTTCCCGGTGGACAACACCTTTGACCCCAATGGCCAGTACTGTGACATTTTCGGCGATGACGGCTACCGGCGAACCGATAGCGGGAGCGGGTCGTTCTGGTCCAGCGACCTGCATCATAACGGTGACCTGGGCAACTACGGTGATCCCTGGCAGAACCACCTGGGGAAGATCTACGGCAGCCTGGACGACCTGCGCACCACCCACCCGCGCGTGCAGGACAAGATTATCGCCATGACCAAGGCGCTGATCTCCTCGTGCGACATTGACGGCATCCGCATGGACACGCCGATGCAGGTGCCACGCTACTTCTTCCAGCGATGGTGCCCGGCGGTCAAGGCCCACGCCGCCACGCTCGGCAAGAATGATTTCTTTATCTTCGGCGAGTTCTACTGCTCGCGCGAAAGAGCCGCCACGATGGTTGGCCGCGGCAAGAGCCCCAACCAGTACGGGGACCCCTACGCGTTCATTGACGCCGATTACACCATGGCCGGCGGTATCAACTACCGCGCCTACTTCGACTTCTTCCAGAGCGCCGTCAAAGACCAAGCCAACGGCAACCTAGGCAACCTTAAGTCCTGCCTGGACGCCGACCTCGCCGCGTTTGATTTCTATGATCCGGCGGTAGCCGATTTCCGCTACACGCACCTCAACTTCTACAATAACCACGACCAGTGGCGCATGGTCCACAATCCCGCCGGCGCCGCCCAAGGTCTTCAGAAGACCGATCTTGCCAGCGCCATTATCGCGTTCTGGCCGGGCATGCCGCTGTTTTATTATGGCGACGAGCAAGGGTTCTGTTCCTATGGCACGGCGCTGGACGGCTGGTCGCGCGAAGACTTCATGACCAGCCTTGCGTGGGACAACGTGAATGCGCTTGTTGCTCCCAACCCGGCACAGAAAGACAACTTCGACATGACCAACCCGCACTACCTTTGGGTCCAGAAGTGCATGAATGTCCGCGAGAGATATCCCGCGCTCCAGGCGACCCAGGAGATTTACGAGCGCTGGCGTCAAACCGGGTCGGAGAATGGCATTTACATCTACTCCCGTGCCTGGGGTGACCTCAGCAACTGGGCGATGATCGCCTTCAACACCTGGAGCAGCACGCTCTCCGCGGGCGGCGGCCTGGGGAACCTCTACACCGGCTGGAATGCGGGGGATGTTATCGTCAACGCGCTTAATCCCGCCGAGACTTATACACTGACTGAGGGCGGAAAGCTGGCTTCGCTCGATGTCCCAGGCTATGGCATCAAAGTGTTCGTTCGTCAGGGCAATTTCCAGCCGCTCAACCCCGTGGTTATCAATGTGGTACCGGCGCATGATGCGCGCTTCATCGGCAGCGGCGCGGACATAAAGGTGCAGTTTAGCGAGCTGATGGAGGAGGCCTCAGTGAAGGCTGCTTTTCGCTATGACGGCCAGCCTGTTGCCCCGGGGAATCTGGCTTGGAACGCGGCTACGCGAGAACTGACATTTTCCAGCGCCGTTGCCGACGGTATCCATGTGATCGAAGTGACCACCAACGCCCTCAGCACGACGGGACGGAACTTGTATGGTAAGTTTCGGTCGCGCTTTCTGGTAGGGGCCGATTCTAACGTCCTCGTCAATCGCTCCGCCACGAACGACCTGGCGCTCATCAATCTTGGTGATGCCATAACCAGCACCCCCAATGTCACGCTCTATCACAAGGCCGCGGGGGCCGCCCAGATGCGCGTTAGAGTTGGGAATGGCGCTTGGGGTGCATGGCAACCCTACACCGCAACTTCGGAATGCACGCTGACACCCGGAAATGGCAGCAAGAGCGTGGATGTCCAATACTGGGTTGACGGCAGCGCCGCGTATTTTGTCAATGACACCATACAACTCGCCGTGTCCGGTGACCTTGCCGTGGACGATTTCACCGGCTACTCCGCCAGCCTGTACGGTCAAAGTGGCGGCATAGGCTGGTTGAGCAGTTGGTCTGACCAAGGCTATGCCAGTTCGCCGAACGTTATTCAAAGCTCGTTAAGCACAGTCAATACCGTCGCTTCAACCATTCCCTTCGTTGAGTATCCTCTCAATAACACGATGGGCGAAATCAATATTCTCGAAGCCAGGAGGAATTTGTCCTCTGCGGTTTCTTCCGGAACAGTTTACCTTTATGCTCTGGTCTCGGCGGGCGGCGCGAGCGGAGGCAACTTCTCAACCGCAAACAGCTATGGCGGCATCGGCCTCTACAACGGGACGACAGAGAAATTCCTCATCGGTCAGCGGTGGCAAGCCGCGAATTGGGGCGCCACCGCTTCGGGCAGCCTGAACGGCGCGGGCGCGGACAGCTCGACCGCCATCGGCACCTTCACCACGACCTTGCTTTGCGCCAGGATTGATTTCGTCACCAGGAACCTCACGCTCTGGGTCAATCCGAACTTCAGTCAAACCGAATCCTGCAGTACTTCATCCGCGTCGTTCAACTTCGGCAGCAACGATGCCTCGTTCAACGTCGTTCGGCTGCGTGCGGGCAACGCTAACAACGGTAACATGTGGCAGTTCGACAATGTCCATCTCACCACTGTCTCCCCATTTGCCGCCTCGGGCCCCACAGCAAACGTCAGCGGCTCCACAACCATTTGCCTCGGCAGTTCCACCGCTGTCTCTGCCGACCTGACCGGCGCCGGACCGTGGACGATTACATGGTCTGACGGCTTCGTCCAGAATGCCTCCTCAAGTCCAGCCACCCGCAGCGTGAGTCCGGGCGTTTCAACTAACTACATGATCACGACGTTGACGGATTCAACCGGTTGTCCGGCCGGCACACTAGCTGGAAACGCGGCGGTCACCGTTAAAGCGCCCGCCACCGTAAGTGCCGGCCCCGACCAGACCGTGCCAACCAGCACGACTTCGGTCAGCTTGGGCGGCACCATGGGCGGCAGCGCGGCGACCGCAACCTGGAGCGGCGGCGGCGGAACTTTCGAGGACTTCAACAACGGCACAGGCCGCTATATTCCCACAGCAAACGAGCGGTTGGCGACCCGCTCCGTTAACTTGACCCTGACCAGCGGCGGCCAATCACCATGCGCCGCCGCCAGCGACACAATGACGGTCAACTTCAATTCACCGCCTCTCGTTGGAAACGACACTTTCTCGCGCGGCATCGGTCTTTCACTCAAGATCAATAAATCCGCTTTGCTGGCTAATGACTCGGATCCGGACCTGGACACTTTTGGGTCGCCTGTCGTTTCCGCCACTTCAACAAATAACGTCACGCTCTATGCCGATGCCACGTCCATTTACTACACAAACAGCCTGAACGTGGACGACCAATTTACCTACACGGTTACCGATAGCTTCGGCGGAATGTCCGCTGGAACAGTCTTCATCATTGTGAACACGAACGTAGCCGGGCGGGTAACCCACGTTGCGCTGGGCGCAGATTCCACCGTCACTGCCTCTTTTGCAGGCGTGCCCGGCTACCCTTATCAAGCGCAGCGCTCCACCAATGCCGAGTTCATCGGTACATTGCGCCTCTGGGAAACCACCAACGCTCCCCCCGACGGGCTGTTCCAGGTATTCGATGACTTCTCCGACCTCGGCGCGCCGCCCAGCGCTTCGTTCTATCGCTCCCGTTACAGTCCTTGATTTCCAGAGGAACCCCGGGCGCTTGAGTTCGCTGAAACGCTTGCCCTCCTGAGATCTGGGTTGACCCGTGGCAACCGCCTTCGCACAATGCGCGCATCATGGTCAAGCGCCGCATTACCCGGCTTGCCACCGGCATTACCTTGTTGCTACTCGTGCCTACTGCGTGCTCCGCCAGCTTGAACTCTTCTGCTCGAAAGAGCACCGGCGTCCAAATCACCCAGTTGGACGACCGGCTCCGCGTCGAGATCAACGGTCAGCTCTTCACCGAATACTACTTCAAAGACGTCCCCCGCCCTTACTGCTATCCGCTCATCGGCCCCGGCGGCTTGGCTATGACTCGCGATTGGCCGATGAAAAGCACCCCCGGAGAAGCGCAGGACCACCCTCATCACCGCTCACTTTGGTTCGCACACGGCGCGGTCAACGGGCATGACTTCTGGTCCGAACAGAAGGCTTTCGGCAAGACTGTCCACGAGGCCTTCCTAAAGGTCAAATCCGGCAACAAAGCAGGCGTGATCCGCGAGCGGAATAGGTGGGTCGCCGCTAATGGCGACGTCGTGTGCAAGGACGAGCGCACCTTGCGCTTCCACGCGCTGAAAAGCTCCAGCGAGCGGATCCTTGACTTTGAGATTACCCTGCTCGCCTCGAACGGTGACTTGACTCTCGGCGATACCAAGGAAGGCACCATGGCCGTGCGCATCGCCGAGACCATGCGCCTTAAGGGCAACCTCGCGCAAGGCCACATCGTCAACAGCGCCGGGGTGCGCGACGGCGACACATGGGGCAAACGGGCAGATTGGTGCGATTATTACGGGCCGGTCCAAGGCAAAACCGTCGGCATCGCCATTTTCGACCATCCGAAGAACCCGCGCCATCCTACTTGGTGGCACGTGCGCGATTACGGCCTGTTTGCTGCCAATCCTTTCGGCCGCCACGATTTTGAAAAACTCTCCAACCGGACCGCCGGTGACCTCGTCGTTCCCGCCGGCAAGAGCGTCACTTTTCGCTATCGCTTTTACCTGCACGAAGGCGATTACCAGCAAGCCGACGTTGCCGCCAAATACAAGCACTACGCGAAATGAACAAACTTAACCGTCGCGATTTCCTCAAAACCTCGATCTTCACCACTGCCTCCCTCAGCCTATTGCCGGCCCTGGGTGCCGACAACACCGCCAGGAACGAGCAGCGAAGAACCGTCGCCTCCCGCATTACCGGCGCCAACAGCGATGTCCGTTTCGCCGTCGTCGGATTTGGCGGGCGCGGCACCAGTCACATCAACGATCTACGCGAGGTCCCTGGCACCCGCTTGGTGGCACTGTGCGATGTGGACCGCGGTATACTCGACCGAGAGGCCAGGAAATGCCTTGACCGCGGGGAGCAGATTGAGACGTACACCGACATCCGCAAGCTCCTCGAAAGCAAGAACATTGATGTCGTAGGATTCGCCACGCCCAACCACTGGCACGCGCTGGGCGCCATCTGGGCGATGCAGGCCGGCAAGGACGTTTATGTGGAGAAACCGGTCTCCCACAACGTGTGGGAGGGCAGGCGAATCGTCGAGGTGGCCCGCCAGCTCAATCGCATCGTGCAGACCGGCACGCAGTCCCGCTCCAGCAGCGGCATCCGGGAGGGTATCGCGTGGGTACGCGAAGGGCACATTGGCAAGATCCTTCGAGCGCGGGGCTTCTGCTACAAGCGCCGCCCCAGCATCGGCAAAGCGGACGGTCCGCAACCGATTCCGCCCGAGATTGATTACGATCTGTGGTGCGGCCCCGCGCCCAAGGAACCGCTGATGCGCAAGAAACTCCACTACGACTGGCACTGGGTCTGGCCAACCGGTAACGGCGACCTGGGCAACCAAGGCATCCACCAGATGGACATGGCTCGCTGGGCCTTGGGCGAAACCGCGCTTTCCCCACGCGTGCTGAGCGTCGGCGGCCGGTTCGGCTACGTGGACGATGGCACCACCCCTAACACCATGATTGTCTTTCACGATTACCCGACCGCCCCGCTCATCTTCGAAGTCCGCGGCCTGCCGTCCAGTGCCAACTCCGGGAACATGGACAAATACCGCGGCGTGGATGTTGGCGTCGTCGTTGACTGCGAGGGCGGTGCCATGACTATTCCCACCGGCAGCAGCGCCAAGATCCTGGACAAGGATGGCGCTGAGATTAAGAAGTTCTCAGGAAACTCCAGCCATTTTGCCAACTTTATCGACGCCGTCCGCAGCCGCAAGTTCAGTGACTTGACCGCCGATATCCTGGAAGGCCACCTCTCGAGTGCGCTTTGCCACACCGGCAATATCTCCTATCGCCTCGGCAATACCCAGCAACCCGGGCAAATCCACGACGCCGTCAAAGGCAATCCAGACCTGGCTGAAGTTCTGGGCCGCATGGAAGAGCACCTCGCCGCCAACGCCGTTGACCTCAAGAAGACCCCGGCCACCCTCGGCGCAGTCCTCAAGATGAACCCGAAGACCGAGCGGTTCATCGGCAATCGCAAAGCCAACCAACAACTGACCCGCGACTACCGGAAGCCCTTCGTAGTGCCGGCCCGGATCTGAGGCCGGACACCCGCTGCGGGTCCAGGACGGCCCACACTCTGTTTTGAGCCGACGACGAGAATGGTCCCACCGTCCCACCTACGTCCAAGTAACTCGCGGTGACAAGGCCAAAGCCACCTCGAGTTATCGCCTCAACCATCGTCCGCCGTTCTGCTCCATATCCGCTACCCCGCTGTCCATATCGCAATCGCAACCAGCCGCTCGTTGACGATTCCCGGCAAATCACGTATTAGCGCCGCATGCGTTGGCTGATTGCATTCGCGCACTTGGTCGCGGGAAGCTGTTTGCTGGGAGGCACCTTAATATCCTGCACGGGATGTGTCGCCATAAGTGCGCCCACGGGCGTGTCCGTCCCACCGCGGCAACTGCTGTTGACGTTGCAGCGCGAGATGAACTCGAATAGCGGCTGGGTGCGCATCCACGCGGCGGAGGCGCTGCTTGACCATCACCACGCCCAGCCAGTCACCCGGTTGCTCCTTCGAGAAGCAGACACGGCACAACCGCCTTATCGAATGGGTGTTTGGCGCGTTCTGGCCCGTGCCACAGGAACGGCAGAGGAACGTCAAATGTTCATTGACCGTATACGCCGCGCGATGCTGGACCCGCAAGCGCCTGACCGCGTCCACGCAGCGGAGAGCCTGGCTAAGCTGGGCGCGGCCAGTCCTTCCGATACCCCCGCCCTGCTGGAATGGGTGGCTGCGGCGCGGGAAGCTGACGCCGTGTATCCGCTGTGGCTGCTGGCGCTTTCCGGCAATAGCTCCGTGAAAGCCGACAGTGAAGGTCGCTTGGGCGACTTGTTGGAGTCGGGTGACACAATCGTCCGGCTGCGTGCCGCGTTCGCATTGGGCAGGATCACCATCGTTTCCCCACGCTCCATCGGGCGATTAAACCAGTGCCTCGCATTGGAGCCGGAGGATTCGCCAGTGCGTGCTTACGCCGCCTCCGCCTTGCTGCGGCACGCGGAGGAAAATTCGTCTGGCGCCACGCGGCTCAAACAGGTGCTTGCAGAACATCTGGCGCGGGGCCAGCCTTCGGAGCAACTCGAAGCGGCGATAGCCTTGGGCATGCGTGGGACAACCGAAGACCTGCCAGTGCTCGCCCGGCTTGCGGACAGCCCCGAAGCCGATGCGAGAATCGGAGCCACCAGCGGCTCGCTTTACATTCTGGAGGCTGGTGCCAGCCTCCTTAGTCACTAGCGCATTTATGAACATCCTCGAACAATTCAGTCTGCAGGACAAAGTGGTCGTCTTAACCGGCGGCGGCGGCCTTTACGGGCGCCAGCTCACCGCTGCGCTAGCCGAAGCTGGCGCGAAGCTCGTCCTCGCTTCTCGCAACCAGGCTCGGCTGCAGGAAATCGCCTGCGCACAGGTTCAGCGTGGGTACTCCGTCGCCTGTGAATCGCTGGATCAGGGGGACGAAGGCTCGGTCCTTGCCTTGCGCGACAAGGTGCTGCGGGAGTTTGGCCGGGTGGACGGCCTGGTCAACAACGCCGTGCTGCGTCCAATGAAGAGTCTGGACGCACCGGTGTCCGCCTGGGACGAATCGCTCCGCGTTAATGCCACAGGCGTCTTCCTAATGACCCGGGCGTTTGGCGAAGCCATGCTGGAGCGGCGGGCTGGCAGCATTGTGAACGTTGGCTCCATGATGGGCGTAGTGGGGCCAAGCCCTGAGTTCTACGAAGGCACCGGCATGGGCACACCCGCGCCGGATTACTTCTTCCACAAAGCCGGTATGATCAACCTCACCCGCTATTTCGCCAGCGTGTTCGGGGCGCGCGACATCCGAGTGAACTGCGTGTCGCCAGGCGGTTACTTCACCCATCAGCCCGAGCCATTCCTGCAACGGTACAACCGCCGAACCATGCTGGGCCGGATGGCCGGCGACACCGACTTGGGCGGCGCGGTGGTATTCCTGCTAAGCGATGCATCGCGCTATGTCACCGGTGTCAATCTGCCAGTGGACGGTGGCTACACGGCAAAATAAAGGTTCTTCGCGGATTTCCGGGGAAGCCCATTGGCGATTCATTGTCTCGCTCTCCTCTGCCTGCCTCCGGCACCCCCTCCGGACAGACGGCGGCGCCGTCACGGTACCCGAACCTTGGCGTTGGCTTGCGGCCGGCTGGGGGATGGCTTGTCAGTGCGGTCTGGCTACGGTGTGTATCCCATGGGGAGCGCTCCCCATGGGATACACACCGTAGCACCACCGTGCCGCCACCGTAACCCCAAGCCAGATGCGCAGGGGTAAACGGGGCCTGAAAATGGCAGGCAGGGGGCATCACTGTCCAAAATCTGGACAGTGCGCGGGTTTCGGAGGTCGGGCAGGCCATCCATGCTGCGCGGATGGCAACCACCGTTGGCACTTCCTGGAAATCCGTGATGAACCAAAATGGATCTTGATCGCACCCACGGCCCTCGCGCCTCCAACTTACTTGGTAACAAATTCCCGAAGATGCTGGATCAACGCGCTGGCCTTCTCAGGTGAATCAGCCTCGACAAACAGACGCAGGATCGGCTCGGTCCCGGAAAAACGCACCAGCGCCCAGTTATCATTGCCCAGGTAGAACTTCGTCCCGTCCGCGTGGGAGATTTTCACAACCGGGCAAGGGCCGATCTGGGCCGGTGGCGTTTGCACCAGCCGTCGCGGAACGGCGACGCGCATCTCCGAAGTCGAAGGGATGTTATCTTCCAAGCTGTAGAGCCGCCCGGTAAGGTCATAAACACGTCGGCGCAGTTGCGATATCTTCTCGCGGGTGCGGGCGAGCATTTCAACGATCAGCGCCGAGGCGAAGATGCCGTCTTTGCCCAGAATGTGCCCGCGAATCGTCAACCCTCCGCTCGACTCCCCTCCCAGCACGGCATTGTGGGCGACCATCGCGCCGGCAATGTGTTTGAAACCGACCGGCACTTCGATGCACTGCTCGCCAAAACTCTCCGCTAGCCGGTCCAGCAGGTGCGTCGTGGCCAGGTTGCGCACAACGCCACCCTTCTCCCCGCGAATCTCGTGCATGTACCAGTACACCAGCAGCAGGATATCGTTAATTGTGATGTACTCCCCGCGCTCGTCCACGATGGCGATGCGATCCGCGTCGCCATCCGTGGCCAGGCCGAGGTCGTAACGATCTTCCACCACGTGCGTGGCCAGCAGCCGCAACGCGTCCAGGTTCGGGGCTGGCGAGCGTCCCCCGAACAGCGGATTGTGGCGCTCGTGGATGAACGTCACCCGGCAGCGCGCTTCGGTAAGGATCGTGCCCAGCGTGAGCTGTCCCACGCCGTACATCGGATCAACAATCACCTTGAGCCCGGCCTGCCGGATGGCGTTCAGATCAATCAAGGCCTCGACCGCGTCCACGTATTCGTTCGTGAAGTCCTTTCGTTTGACGAGGCCGCTCTCAAGCGCAATGTCCAGGTCAATCTTGATGACCTCTTCCAACGCCAGCCGGTTAGTCTCGGCCTGAATCTTCTGCGTCTCGTCATCCAACAGCAGCGAGCCATCGCCGTGGAAGACCTTGAGGCCGTTCCATTCGGGCGGATTGTGGCTGGCGGTGAAGGCCAGGCCGTAAGCCGCATTCTGCACCGCCGTCGCGTAGGTAACGAGCGGCGTAGGCGCATCTTCGCTCAGCAGCGTCACCGGGATGTTGTTGCCTGCAAACACCTCCGCAGCGGCGTCGCCGGCGCGATCTGAGAGGAAACGGCGGTCATAGCCGACCAGCACACCCCGCTTTTCCTCTCCCCGGCGCGTGATCTCGTTGGCGAGTGCCTGTGACAAACGCCGCACATTGTGCAGCGTGAAACCCTCGCCGATAACCGCCCGCCAGCCGCCCGTCCCAAACGCCACTTGGTGTTGTTCCTCCTCGCGGCGCGGCCGAAAGAGGCGCTTTTGCAGAATGAACTCTGCCTGCTCCAGGTCCTCGCGCGTGTTGACGCCCTGGATCTCGTCCGGATCGCAAATCTGGTAGCTCTCAACCCGCAGCCCGGAGCGGATGAGTTCATGCACACAATCGGTCAGTTGATACTTTCCGTCCGGCGCGGGCGAGAGATGCTGCAGCACGGAGAAAATCGCTGGCGCGGACACCATGTAGGCGCCGACATTCAGTTCGTGAATCTCGCGCACGGCCGCTGAGGCCTCTGTCTCCTCGATGATATCCACGATGCGGCCGCCGGCATCGCGGATAATGCGTCCGTACGGCAAAGGCCGGGCGGAGATCGCCGTCAGCAGCGTCAGGTGTGCCTGGCGCAGGGCGTGCCGGTTCAGCAACCCGCGGATGGACGCTGGCCGGAACAGCGGGGTGTCGCCATACAGGATCAACAAATTGCCCTGATAACCTCTGAGTACGGGCGCCAGTTGCTGCACCGCGTGGCCGGTGCCCATTGGCTCGGACTGCACAACATAGCGGCAATGATCTCCCTGTTGGGCGCGCACCTCGTCCTGCCGGTAGCCAACCACCACGTAGAGATCGTCGGCGGCAACCAATTGGCGTGCGTTGGCCACGACATAGTCCAAAATGGTGCGGTCGCCCAGCCGCTGCAAAACCATCGGTTGGTCCCCCGGGGCCACCTTCGTCCCCCCGGCAAGGATTACGGCTTTTAATTCAAGCTTCAATGGCGATTCCGATTTGCTCATGTCTGTTTGCGCATCATACGCACCGGTCACCTGATTATGCAAACTCCTTTGACAGAGGGGGACCAGCAACCGCGATGAACCTGGAGGTTCAGGCTGCTCCTTCAGGGAAGAAGCTCCATCAGCGCGTCGGCGAACAGCTTCATACCGCGCGCGTCGGGATGGTTGATGGAGTTGAGCATGAGCGTGCTATAAGGAATCCCCTGCCGCCAAAGCCGCCCGTAGCGGCGGGAGGCGTCCGCCAGGGCGACATTATTCGCCGCGGCGAACTGGCGCAGCCCCGCAACGTAAGGGCGCGGGTCATCGTCCACGTCGCGTTCGCGGCTCAGACCCATCCACTCGGGCCGCACGTAATGGGGCGTCAGAATGACCCACTCGGCGCCGATGCCCAGGAAATCCGCCAGCAGCTTCCCGTAACGCTCGTTGACCTGCGCCGGATTCAGGCCCGCATCATTCACGAACTCTGAGACAATCAGATCGGGCTTGGTGGCGAGCACCTTCTCCCGATAGTTATGCTCGCTGCCCGGCGGTTCGGCCAGGTAGGTGCCGGTATTGCGCCCGCCCCAGGCTTCGGTCAGCAGCTCGATATTCGCCTGTGGATAACGAGTCTTCAGGCGCGCCACAAATTGTTCCTGCCAGCGGTTGCGCTCCCAATCTGGCACGTAGGTGCCCACGGTGACGCTGTCGCCCCAGGCCAATACGCGGAGGCGCTCCCCCGATTGGAGTTTGCGGATGGTGCGAGGCAGGAGCCGCTCGGCGGGGGAGGGGTTAGGCTTGGGCGGCTCGGGATAAGCCGATTCCAGCACCGGAAACAAATGCTCTGGCCCAAGCCGCTCCAGCCGGCCCGGCAGCCAGATGTTCGCCAGGTGCCGCTCGTCCTGCTTGATATTAGGCGGCAGGGGTGCGGCGGAGCGCGGCTCCCCCTGCCGCAGCACGATCCGGCCCCCGCGCGTCTGCACCAAGGCGTCAATGCGAAGCCGGGCAAAACGGTAACTGGCGAACGCCGGTTGGCCTTCCTTGAGGGCGCTTTGCGGGCAGCGACCGATGGTGCCCCAGTCCAAGTCGGCCTCGTAATCCTGGCCCCGGCGAAGAACCAGAGAGTCCCGCTTTGGTCCGGCCCGGAGCACCAAGCTCGCAGGGTCTAGCAAATAGGGCGTAGTGGTTTCCTGCGCGCGGACGCCGCTGAGCTGCGCCCCTTTGGCCCAGCCTCCAGCATTGGGATTGAATACCGGCAGCGAGGCGTGCTTCTCGGCCACGACGTTAACGATCTCCGGAGGGCTGACGCGAACGGTCTTCGTGCGGGCGTGTGGTTCATTGACGGTCACCACCACTTTCCAATCGCCTGCGAGCTTCAAGTCAACCAGGGTGCCGGCGGTGCCAATCGTCAACGCCAGTGCCAGGAATAATCCGGACAGAAGGCTCTGTTTGATCTTCATGTGCGAAGCAGTCTGTTCGTTCTAATCATCCGCGCAGGCATTGACGGTGATAAATGTCGAGGTCTTCAACGTTTCCGGCCCACCCGACATACCAATCCCCCCGCCGCAAACTGTGCCGCCGACTGGTCATTCAGTGGCATCATGTCTGCCAGTCCCTCCCAATAGGTGACGGTTGGCAGGCTTGGTTTACCCTTCTGGCCCGGCACCGCGCCCGCATTGAGAGCGGCGGCAAAACGCGCCAGGATCCACAAGCCTCCCCCGAACAGCCGAAGGCTTTGTCCGATTCCTGCCGGTGCCAACGCTCCGCTTGGCCGGAATTCCACGGGGCATGTTGAGGGTATCGAGGTTAATGAGACGGTCATACGTTCAGGCGATTGTTTGCGAGCCTACCGGGAACCGCCAAAGACCGCCAACCGTTTCTTGAAGACTAACCTATTGCGAATACTCGTCTTACGGCCCAAGTCTTCCGTAGTCACCCGGAAGCTGCCTCCGTAATCAGGCGAATTGTTGCCGGGTCGGGCCGGCACAATAATCCTCCCCATGCAAGGTCGAGCTCGATTCGGCTGGCGGGCGAACAGGGTGTTCGCCCCGAGCCTTCTGAATACAAGCCCGCTGACCCCCAGGTCAGTGCGCACTCGAGGCCAAACGCTCCCTTGCCGAGCCACCTGCTGCTCAGATCACCTTGCCGGGCATCTCCCCCCTCCGTCCAAGTCTTCCACCCCACCCAAATCCCACGGGCTTCTGGAAGGCTTCTGCGCTGAGCCGCATCCGGAAGAGCAGATCGCCCTCAACTCCAACAACCGGCTTCTCCTGTTACGGCTCGCGGATATTGACTGGCTGGAATCCTCCGATAACGGCGTGGCACTGCACATCGGCAAAGAGATCCACTTGCTCGACAACAGCTTTGCGGCGGTGACGACCAAACTGCCGCGCGCCCGTTTCCTGCGCATCAGCACTTCTGCGCTGGTGAACTTCGGGCGGATCAAGTGCCTGCGGCCCATGTGCCAGGGTGAATGGCGAGTGCTCCTGCGCAATGGCACGCGGCTGATCCTCACCCGCGGCTACGGCGAGCACCTCCGCCAGGCCGGCTGGTTCCTATCACCGTCAGTTAGACCGTTGGTCCGTTCCCGCATACCCGCGGGAAGATCACCTGGGAAGTAGTTGGCGGCTGAGCCGAACCAGCACGCCAACCTGCTCATCCCCCTGAACCGCTTTCCACGACTTAATCTGGCACTGTCGCTGCTCTGTCAGCACGGAATGCGGCACGAGCAATCCGGCCGATCCGGATGCTCAGCGCGGGTGCGTTCTTCGGTGGATAGCGCGTCTGTGCTCGCCATGGCTTAAGGCGTGAGCAGGCTGCGCTCCTGTTCCTCCGCTCCCAGCACAGAGCTTGGACGAGCCCTTTGGTCCACTTTCTTTCCCGGGCGTATCTTATCCTCAACCGTTGAAGTTTCGACCCTTACCCGGTAAAGGCGCCTCTGCGAGTGAATAGGTTCCGTCACGGTGACCTCTGAGCCGGTTCCCGCCACAAGGGTCAGAACTCTCCATTTGTGCGGAGAATCAGCTTCTGCATACTCAACCGCATAGTTCTGGTCTGCGAGTGTCGGAAAGGACAAGCAACAGACACCCTTCTCGATCTTGACCTTGAGTTTCACTACCGGCGGCAGAGCGTCAAAGTACAATGATGGCACCCGACTGAAGGCTTCGCACGGATCAACGATCTGAACAGTGAGGAGCGGCAGCGTTAAGAAGGAAAAGCCGATTGCTTGCTTTACCTCGAGCAGTCGGAATGCCACCACACCTAACTTCTCGCCCTTCAGGCTGCCATTTAGCGGGATGTAGTTCATGCTAATGTCGCTGTCCCACACCAAGCCGCAAATGACTTTGCCCACAAGCAAGGAGAAGGCTGGGGTCCACAGCGGTAAAACATTCGGGATTTTATCCAAGTATGCTTCCGGATCTTCGCCCGTGCCCAAGCCCGGACCAACCCCGTGCGGAAACGGCGCGCACGGCTGCCCGCTGAAGTTCAGCAGCCCGTTAGCTGTCGGTCCCACTTGTGACCAGGAGGCTGGGTGCCCCATCAGCGCGAACAGACCTTCGTCGCCAATGCGACCAGAGGGCAGGACGATCACCCGGCCGAAGTTGGCCGGATCGTTGAAGAAGCGCAGCGGAGCACGTTGCGCCAGCTCCGGTCTGTCGTCGTTGACGTCCTGATCCGTAAACGCCCTTCCCCGGCGCTCATAATCTCGCTTGTGGCCTGTGTTCGGCGGAAGCGAATAGCCGGGCGTGGTGTTATCAATGCAGTCTTCATCAATTAACAGGAACACGCACGTTTCGGCTTTGCACATGATCGTCTGCACACAGCTGGCGGTGTTCCCAGCTGCGTCTGTAGCGGTCCAAGTCCGTTTCACTACTTTCGGGCACTCGCCGCTGACAGCATCATTATACTTGACCGTGACACTGCCACTGTCGTCCGTGGCGGTGGCCGTCCCGGTGCTGCTGGGATCCGTGTTGCAGTCGGCGCATTGCAGGACCACATCACCAGGGCAGACAATAGTCGGCGGAGTAGTATCCTCATCCTGCGGCACCTGACTGAATGCCTCGCACGGATCAATGATCTGGACGGTGAGAAGTGGCAGCGTTGAGGAGGAAAAACCGATCGCTTGCTTTACCTCGAGCAGCCGGAACGCCACCACACCTAATTTCTCTCCCTTCAAGCTGCCGTTGAGCGGCTTGTAGTTCATGCTAATGTCGCTGTCCCACACCAAGCCGCAAATGACTTTGCCCACAAGCTTGGAGAGGGCTGAGTCCCGCAGCGGTGTAACATTCGGAATTTTGTCCAAATATGCCTCCGGCTTTTTGCCTGTGCCTAAGCCCGGACCAACCCCGTGCGGATACGGGGCGCACGGTTGCCCCCAGAAGTTCAGCAGCCCGTTGGTTGTCGGCCCTGCTCGGTTCCAGGAGGCCGGGCAATCCTTCAGCTCAAATAGGCCTTCGTCGCCAGTCTGGCCGGAGCGCAGGACAATCACCCGGCCGAAGTTGGCCGGATCGTTGAAGAAGCGCAGCGGAGCGCGTTGCGCCAACCCCGGCCGGTCGTCGTTGATGTCCCGATCGGTAAACGCCCTTCCCTGGAGCTCATAATCTCGCTTGTGGCCGGTGTTCGGCGGAAGCGAGTAGCCAGGCGAGCTGTTGTCAATGCAGTCATCATCAATTAGCAGGAAAACGAACGTTTCGGCTCTACACGTGATCGTCTGCACACAGCTCGCGGAGTTCCCAGCTGCGTCTGTGGCGGTCCAAGTTCGTTTCGCGACTTTCGGGCACTCGCCGCTGACAGCATCATCGTAGTTGACCGTGACACTGCCGCTGTCGTCCGTGGCGGTGGCCGTCCCAGTGTTGCTGGGATCCATGTAGCAGTCGGCGCATTGCAGGACCACATCATCAGGGCAGACAAGGGTCGGCGGAGTAGTATCCTCATTCTGCTCCAGCACCATCACCACATCCACCCAGTAATTGGCCGCATTGCCGGTGGCGGTGGGGAAGCTTTCCGCCCCTCCATACGCAAATACCCCGTTGCCGTCACCCAACGCGACCAACGGTGCATTCGTGTACCCTCCGCCAACGTAAGGGCTGAAGTAGTTCGCAGTTAGCGAGAAAGCCCCACTGGGCGAATGATAGGAGGCCACATACGTCGTGCCCGCAGTAATCGGCACCGGGTTGGCAAACAACTGCTGCTGCCACCCTTCGGCTGACTCACCAACAAATGTCACACTCGCGAGTTCCTCTCCCGCACTCGTCCAAAGCTTGCCCACATGGAGACCGGTATTGTTGGCCCCTTTATAAAACCGGATCCCTGTAATATAACCTCCCTCTTCACTTTTAAACTTGATGCCCAATGTAAGCGGGGTCTGGTCCGTCGCCTCCGGCACCGCCGGCGTGAAGGTGTTATCCCAAATGCGGAAGGCCTCCTGATCCGTCGTGGTAAACGACGCGGTAAACGCATTCGCCAAGGCATTGCCCGCAACGTCTTTTACCCCCATTGCTCCGCTCGCCACGGCCACCGTATACACCCTGGAGAGGGCCAGCAGATCAATTGGAGCTAGCGTCGCCGTAAACGTCGCGGCGTCATACGCCACGGTGCTCGCCACCAAGCCCCCCCCCGAACGGCTCAGGGTAATGCCATTGGCAATTGTCGCCGGGTCCATCGCCTCGCTGAACCTCACCACCACGGGGGCGCTCCGGCTCACACCTGCCGCGCCGGCCAGCGGACTGACCGAAACCACCGTCGGGGCAATCTTGTCCTGAATTGCGCTCTGCACAAATACTACATCTACCCAGTAATTGGCCGCATTGCCGAGGGTGGTGGGGAAGCTCTCCGCCCCTCCATACGCAAATACCCCGTTGCCGTCACCCAACGCGACCAACGGTGCATTCGTGTACCCTCCGCCAACGTAAGGGCTGAAGTAGTTCGCAGTTAGCGAGAAAGCCCCACTGGGCGAATGATAGGAGGCCACATACGTCGTGCCCGCAGTAATCGGCACCGGGTTGGCAAACAACTGCTGCTGCCACCCTTCGGCTGACTCACCAACAAATGTCACACTCGCGAGTTCCTCCCCCGCACTCGTCCAAAGCTTGCCCACATGGAGACCGGTATTGTTGGTACCCTTGTAAAATCGGATCCCTTCAATGTAACCACTCACCTCGCTTTGAAACTTGACGCCCAATGCAAGCGGGGACGGGTCCGCCGCCTCCGGCATCGCCGGCGTAAAAGAGTCACCCCAGATCATGAAATTCGACTGGGCCCAGGCTGGTTGTAGGCCAGGCATCACCGTGCACATTAGCAGGCCCAGGGACATCAAATACCTCCGGGTACGAATCGAGCAGGGGGAAATGATCGACGCCGAATTTCTCAGACCCGACACCGCAATAAGGCCAGCTACTGTCTTCATGGTCTTGACCCTGTCAGCTCTCGAGATAATTGTCTATTCGTACTAGTACGTAACCGCCTCTAAGGTGTGTTGCCTGCCGTTGGCACGAGGGGTGCGGATCATTGGCGCTGCGATCCACAGTTACCACGAGGAGTTAGCCTGGGTCGCAGTGGTACTGCACCCTGCAGTCTCAAAGGATGATCGTCTGTCGTGGGTTGCCTTGCGGGATGGCGTACAAGGGAATGTCTGACTTCACTCCCTCCGATCGCGAGGTTAACGTCCGCATGTCGTCGTAGCGCACCGCGCCGGTGCAACAGCGCGTGGTTCTGCCGCAGTGCCCGGCGAGGCGGGGGTTCCTCGTCGGGGGTGGTCTGGTTAAAATCCAGGACGAAGCGTTGCTGCGATTTCTCAGTAGCCCGCCAAGTCGCCAGCAGGCCCTACAGATTCGTGGGTTTGAAGAACAACGCCGAACGATGGGGAAGAAGTGGTTCCGGTGCTGGGCAGCGCGAGCATGAGCACCGCGATCAGTATCAGGGGCGAGTGTGATGCGCGGAGCGTGAACTTATGAGCACCGGCATCCTTAGTTGGCGAAGGCGGGGCAGACGGCATCTGAGGCCGAGGGGATCCCGGTCAGCGCAGCCGCCCTTGGAGCCTGGCCTAAAGTTTCGAGCTTGTAGTTCTGGTTCTCCTGGCAAGGTGCGCTGGGGACATGTCATAGCTGAAGAACATCTCACTGTCCTCGTCAACCTCGTATTGGTTCAGCCAAGGCGAATACGTTTGGATGGTGACGGTGTTGTTCGTGGGCGAAAAATACATGAGCCGCATCCAACCACTGCCGCCGTTGGTGCGAGATTGGTAATCCGAGATAAAGGTGTGCACGTCCCGCCCCTCAAATGTGTCCTGCCGCGCACCTTCGCCGCTCTTGTGCCCGCCAAGCATGAGGAAGAAATTCGTGTGGCGTTTGAGCGACTCGTAGATCGCGGCGCCCTGGTGGCTGTGCCTGCTTGGGGTTCTGGCCTCGCCCATGTAATGAGCAACGGCAATCACGCGACGATGCTGGTTAGTTTGTAGCACCGCGTTCGCCCATTCCAGGATCGACGGACCAAAATCCTGATGTTCGAAGTAAAGCACGATGAAATCCAGCCCCGAAGCGCTGAACAAATCAAAATGAGAGTCGTTGTTGTCGCCATAGTGGCCGCCGTAATACGAGCGACCGCTGAAATGCGGTACGCCAAAAAACTCGTTGAAATACCGCGTGGTGCCACCGGGGGTCCCACTGGGTTCCTGGTCATGGTTGCCGACCGCCATTCCGTAGGGAATCCCGTTCCTCTGCAAGGTGCGGAGCGGGTCTTCCAAACGATACATGGCATTGGTCGCGTTCTGCCATTCCTTCAGATTCGGCGCGCCGTTCTTGAGAAGATCCCCATTCTGCACGATGTCACCAAGATGCGCGACATAGGCGATGTTGTGCGCCTCCCGGTTTCTGATGATCCATTCCGTTTGCGAAATCCACATCTCCTTGCACGCGGCATTAGGCCGCTCCTGGGCATAATTCTGGGTGTCCGGCAGCACCACGATCGCAAAGTCGGCCCGTGGATCTGGTTTAACAAAACCGCTACGCAGTGAACCCCTGGTAACGCTGGACTTCGCCAGCGCCGCCACCAAAATGCACAACAGTGCGCCAGCAAAAACCAGGCGTGCAAGAGAACCGAATTTCAGTTTTATCATCATCATCACGAGCAACTACGGACTGCTTCGGCTTTGGCCGTCCCAGCCAAAAGCAATGAGCTGCGAGTCTATCCCAAAAAACCAGCGTCGCATAAAGAACATTATCTTGCGGCTGGAAGTTTCGTCTTGATCGGCCTGAACCACGTATAGGGATCGACGAGCTGCGCGGGCGCCTCACCCGTGCAGCAACCAGTGCAGACGGGGCACGCAAAAGGTAATTTCTTGTCAATTCTGTATTCATCCGGGTCTATCTGTGGTTTCCTTCTGTCGTGCCGGCGTTGTTTAACCTATGAGAAAGTCAATCTTCTTCACCCTTTGTGCTTTGATCAGCTTCTGCGGGCTTGGGACTGTCGCAGCTCCAGCAACCCCGGAGCTGCAGCTCGACAAGCGTTTCCTGAACCTGCCGGTGAAGAATAAGGCCCCCAAGCAGCGCCTGAAGTTGCTCGTGGAGGGCCAGGTGGCGCGCGAGTTCGAGATCGAACTGGCCGAGCGCGACCCCGACTTCTGGGCATTTCTCGACCTGTCGGCCTTCCGAGGCAAGCGCGCCATTCTCCAGGCGGACAAGTTGCCGGCGGATTCCAGAGCATTGGAAGCCATCGAACTGTCGGATCAGATCAAAGACGCCCGGAATCTGTACCAGGAAGCTTTGCGTCCGCAGTTTCACTTCTCCTCGCGCCGCGGCTGGAATAACGATCCCAACGGCCTGGTCTTCTACCAGGGCGAGTATCACTTGTTCTATCAGCATAATCCCTACGGCTGGGAGTGGGGCAATATGCACTGGGGCCACGCCGTCAGCCCGGACCTGGTTCACTGGACAGAATTGCCGATCGCTCTCTATCCGCGCCAGTTCGGCGACTGGGTCTTCTCCGGCAGCGCCGTCGTAGATCGGGCCAACACCGCGGGCTTCCAAACTGGCAAGGAAGCGCCGCTGGTCGCCGCCTATACCAGCACTGGCCGCGGCGAATGCATCGCTTACAGCAACGATCGGGGGCGAACCTGGGCGGAGTTCAGCGGTAATCCGGTGGTCCGACACGAAGGCCGCGACCCGCGTCTCCTTTGGCACGGCCCGACCAAGCGCTGGGTGATGGCCGTGTATGACGAGTTGGACGGCAAACGCTGGATCGCCTTCCACACTTCAGCCGACCTCAAACAATGGCGGCTCGAGAGCCGCATCGAGGGCTTCTATGAATGCCCCGACTTGTTTGAGCTGCCCGTGGACGGGAAGCGCCGGGAGAAACTATGGGTGCTGACCGCCGCCAGCAGCGAATACCGGCTCGGCACATTTGACGGCCGCCAGTTCACTCCCCAGACCCCCATGCTGCCCGGTCATCGCGGCAATGCCTTCTACGCGGCTCAAACCTACAGCGACATTCCGGCACGGGATAGGCGGCGCATCCAGATTGGCTGGGGCCAAATCGCCACGCCGGGCATGCCCTTCAACCAAATGATGACCTTTCCCTGCGAGCTAACGTTGCGCTCGACGCCTTCCGGGCCGCGCCTGTGCTTCCAGCCGGTGAAGGAGCTTCAGCGCCTGCACGCCACCCGACGCACCCAGTCCCGGATGAACCTTGCGCCAGGCACTAACGCGCTGGTTGGCATCCGGGGCGAATTGTTCGATCTGCGGGCGCAATTCGCCGTTGGCGCCACAGGCGAGGTGCGGTTCGTGGTTCGCGGCATGCCGGTAATCTATGATGCCGCGAAGCAGGAGCTTGCCTGCGCGGACCGCCGGAACCCTCTCGCTCCAGTGAACGGCAAAGTCCGGCTGCAGATATTAGCTGATCGGACCTCGCTGGAGATCTTCGGCAACGACGGCCTGCTGTATATGCCCATGGCAGGCAAGTTCACCCCAGAGGATCACACCCTCGCGCTGACGGTGACCGGCCTCCCCGTCCGCTTCGACTCAATCGAGGTCAACGAACTGCGGTCCATTTGGCCGATGAAGGAAGTACAACGGTGACACTATGGGCAGCGGCTCGCCATCAGCTTCAGGCGATGGCTGCCGAGTCACGGTGCAGCCGCCAGCAAGGTGGTTGGCCTATCTACACCGCAATGCCTGGAACGTATTGGCTTTGGAAGTATTGAAGATGGTGGGCCCAGAGGGATTTGAACCCCCGACCAAGCGATTATGAGTCGCATCCTGCCCGGTTGTTCCGAGTCGCCTTCGGTCGTCACAAGTTGCGAAAACCCCATTTTCATTGGGTTTTGCGTTGGAGGGCCGCTACCCCCCACAACCCGACACAACCGCTCAGGACCGGAAAATTGGCCAAGCATTGGCCAAGCATTCGGAGGTGTCAAGCGGCGTTGAGGGTCGCTCCAAGACCGTTTCTCGGCCCCGTCGCTATCCGGGGGCGCGCCTTGTGTAGCTCATGCACCAATCCGCTTCTGGGTTGTGCTGAAATGGCAGTTCAGAGAGGACATGTATGAGCGCCTCTGAACTGATCGAGCAAGCAAACGCGCCGAGTGCCATCGCGAAGGAATGCGAGGCGAAGCGATCGTATCCCAAGACCCACGCGAATTATTGGAAAGCCCGCCTGGAGCATCGGACGTACACGCGGGACGGCAAGACGTACGAAGTGCCGGAGTGGGCCGTGAGAATTCACTTCGGCGGCAACCGCAAGAGCTTCGACTTGGAGACTGGGAACAAAGAAGAAGCCGCCGCCAAAGCGCGGGACATTTACCTGTCCCTGATCGCCAAAGGTTGGTCCGCGACTCTCGCCGATCTCAAACCAAATGCCATTCAACCAATCGAAATCACTGCCGGGGATGCAACCATTGGCGAATTCCTGGCCGAAGTGGAAAGAACATCCAGTCTGAAGCCGAAGACATTTCGCCGCTACTCCCAATGCTTGCGAAGAGTGGCTGCCCACATTCGCGGAGTCAAAACGGACGAATCGCGGTACGACTACAAGACCGGCGGCTTGCTCGCTTGGCGGAAGCAGGTGGACGTGATTCCGCTCTCGGCCATCACCCCTGCCGCTGTTGCAGACTGGAAAATTCACTATCTACGACGAGCGAACAGCGATCCACGACGAAAGCTCGAAGTAAATCGCTCCTTCAACACCTGGCTGCGGAACACGAAAAGCCTTTTCAGTTCCGCGATCATCAACAAACCAAACTTCGCAATCAAAGTTCCCAAGTTCAAAGTGCCGGACGGTCAACGTGGAGAGCGCGAGGCTTATTGGTTCGACGCGGTGGACTTCGAGAAGATGGGCTCGATGAAATTCCAAGCACCCGCCGGGGTTACCTATGAGGACTTGGTGATGAAAGCGCGGACGGAGTTGCGAGCAGGAAGCCCTGAAGCCTACAAGCTCTTTCTTCTGTGCATGTGCGCCGGGCTGCGACGCGGCGAAGCCGACGTGTGTTTGTGGTCGCAACTGCGGCCTGATGACTGTTCCATTCGGGTTGAAGCCACCGAGTTCATCGAACCGAAGCATGGTTCAGGTGGTACTGTTTACGTCGATCCGGCCCTCATGAAGGAGTTGCTGAGTTTCAGGACGGACGGCCAGGAAGGTTTTGTGGTGCAATCCCATCTGGAATGGAAAGCGACGGCTTACGTGCGTTACCGCTGCGAGCCGCACTGGCGTACGTTGTTGGACTGGTTGGAAACGAACGGCATCTCGGCGCGAAAGAAAGTTCACGAACTGCGAAAGCTGTTTGGTGACGCCATCGTCAAACGAGAGGGCATTTTCGCGGGCAGCGCGCAATTGCGTCATTCGACAATCCAAATGACAGCAAATCATTACGCCGATCCGCGACAACGCGCTGCGCTTCCGGTCGGAAGTTTGTTTTCGGATAAAACCTCTCGCCGCACTTTCAAGTCTCGCCGGACACCACAAGAGCACAAAGAAAACGGACATGGCAATGGAATCGGGCAAACGGCTACCACACTGCCAACGCGCGTGAAAAAGTTGACCTTCGGACGGAAGCCAGCACAATGACGTGGCTGATTGTGGCCGGGCCTGTAGCTCAATGGTTAGAGCATGGCACTCATAATGCCGGGGTTCTCGGTTCAAGTCCGAGCAGGCCCACCAATCTTGCGTTGAACTCCTCACCGCATCAAAGCACAAAGAGCCACGGTTTGCGATGCGTCATGTGACGCCCGTCTCCCTCTCGCTCGGCCCTTCTTGCATCATTCTGCACACGATCCGATTCCAAGTGCGTTTCACTGAGCAGGCATCCGCCGATGTGGTTTCCGTCGTGTTCACCCGCATGTGCCCGCGCCTCTGGTTGCTCCGCGCAACCTCGCGCCGGCAGGCGAAAATGATTCCAGAGTTTTTGCGCCTGCCGTCACTCGGTTGCTAATGCTCCACTGCCCGGCGGCGCGAGCACATGCGGGAGCGTTTCGTTAGGAGCGGTCCTGCTCTCTCGGGGCGGAGGTGAAGAGAGCAGTCCCGCTCCTTCAGAACGAAACGCAAAACATGAACACAACGGAAGACCTCATCTCCACTGGATGCCTCACCATCGCTCCGCAGCCCGCGAACAACATCGTCAAGCCCATCAAATTCCCGGCTCAACCGCAGGAATGGAAAATCGTATCACTTCGGGAATGTCCCACACCCGACACCATGCAACAGTGCGAGACACCGGATCAGGCAGCCGCCTATTGGAAAGCGCATATCGCGACCCATCCTTACTTCAATTCTGAATGTGAATGTCTGGTGGTCTTCATCCTTAACACCCGCCGCCGTATCAAAGGCCACTACCTGGTGTCCATTGGAACGATGGATACCATTCTCTGTCATCCCAGGGAGGTATTCCGTTTAGCCATCATGGCGAGCGCCGCCGCAATCATCAGTCGGGTAAGGAGGCGGCGTTGCCGCCGCCTCCTCCCCTAAGAACCGGACATGAT
>DAOTCE010000028.1 GCA_035452965.1 Candidatus Paceibacterota bacterium
AAGCTCTGTGAATAACTTTCATGAAAACACCACTTGCAACCCAGAGAATATCTCAGGCACCCCACACGCCCAAGCCGGCTACGGCGATGGGACGGCGTCAATCCGGCGGGACCCCGGTGTGGTTCCCATGGGGGCCGACCCCCATGGGAACCACACCGGGATGTAACGGGTGTCACAGCGTGATCGCACCGGCATTTCCGACTCTGGAGGGCTCTGACGAAGGGTGTGCTCGGGCACCACGACTGTCTCAAAACTGGACACTGCGCCAATTCCTACCGAAATGGTGATTCGGTTCTGGAATACGGGACTGTATTTGTGGATTGCCGTAACCAGACGAAATCCAAACCGCGATTGGAACGCAGACTGGGAAGGACGCCAGTTCACCGGCATCGCATTATGCCTTCCGCAGCCACAGTCCTTTTGCCTTTGACCTGTCAGCAACACGCGGGCAGGCTGTGGCTGTGTGCTGAACCGCGTTAACACCACACCTTGAAGCTATGACGTCACGTGAACGAATACTTGCCGCGCTGAACCATCAGGATCCGGACCGTGTGCCGATTGACCTGTCCGGGCACCGTTCATCGGGCATCGCGGCAATGGCCTATGCCCGCTTGCGCGAACACCTTGGCCTGCCGAAGAAGCCCATTCGCGTCTATGACCCCGTGCAGCAGCTTGCCATCGTGGATGAAGACGTCTTGCAGCTTTTCAAGGTGGACACGATCGAGCTGGGCCGCGCCTTCGCCCTCGAAGACAAGTACTGGGCGGAATGGGTGTTGCCCGACGGAACCCCCTGCCTTATGCCGGCTTGGGCCAAGCCCGACCGCCTGGACAGCGAGTGGGTGCTGCGCTCTTCCTCCACTGGCAAGGTGATTGCGCGGATGCCCGAAGGAGTCTGGTATTTCGAGCAGGCGAATTTCCCGTTCCTGGAGCGCGAGGACCTGGACCGGCTGGAGGCCGAGTTCGCCGAGTGCATGTGGTCGGGGATCGCGTCGCCGCCCGGGCCGATGGTGAGCGGCGCCGACGGCGGGGCGGTGCTGGCGGAAGGCGCGCGCAAGCTCCGGCAGCAAACCGACCGCGCGATCATCGGCCTGTTCGGCGGCAACCTGCTGGAGTTCGGCCAGTGGTTCTACCGCAATGACAACTTCTTCATGCTGCTGGCCGGCGAACCAGAGCGCGCTCACCGGTTCCTGGACAAGCTGACCGCGATCCACCTGCGCAATCTTGACCGGTTCCTCACCGCCGTGGGCGCGCAGATTGACATCATCCTCTTCGGCGACGACCTGGGCATGCAGTCCGGCCCGCAGGTCTCGCCCGCGATGTACCGGGAGTATTTCCAGCCCTGCGAACGCGCCATGTGGCAGATGGTCAAAGAACGCGCACCCCACCTGAAAATCCAGCTCCACTGCTGCGGTGGCGTGCGCGAGTTGCTGCCCGGCCTCATTGACGCCGGCCTGGACGCGATCAACCCGGTGCAAATCACTTGCCGGGGTATGGAGGCTGCCGGCCTCAAACGCGATTTCGGTTCACGCCTCACTTTCTGGGGCGGTGGCTGCGACACGCGCGATATGCTGATCAAGGGGACGCCCGCGCAAATCAGCGAGCACGTGCGTCGGCAGGTGGAAATCTGGCGGCCCGGCGGCGGCTTTGTCTTTCAGCAGGTCCACAACATCCTGGCCGACGTGCCCCCGGCGAACGTCGTCGCCATGTACGACACCGTGATGCGCGCTTAGGGCAGCGACGCCTCGCCGGGGCGTGCGCGTCCGTCCCTTCTGCAGAAGATATTGATTCCGCAGCTCCAACGCGGTTCAATCTGGCCCCGTGATCGCTAAACGAGTCATACCATGCCTGGACGTGCACGCGGGCCAGGTCACCCGCGGCGTCCGGTTCGGCATCGCCGAAGCGGGCGGCTTGCGCAACGTGGGCGATCCGGTCGAGCTGGCCATGCGCTACAATGAGCAAGGGGCCGACGAGATGGTGTTCTTCGACATTACCGCCACCGCCCATGGCCGCGCCACCATGGTGGATGTGATCGAGCGCGCCGCCGACCAATGTTTTATGCCGCTGACCGTCGGCGGGGGGCTCCGTTCCGTAGAGGATATGTACACCATGCTCCGCGCGGGCGCGGACAAGATCAGCATCAACTCCTCGGCCATCGCCAATCCCGACCTGATTCGGGCCGGGGCTGAGAAGTTCGGCAGCCAGTGCATTGTCGTCTCGATTGACGCCCGCAAAGTCGCGCCGGACCGCTGGGAGGTGTTCTCGCATGGCAGCCGCAAGGCGACCGGCTGGGACGCCGTCGAATGGGCCAAACGCGCGGTGTCCCTCGGCGCGGGCGAGATAGTGCTCAACAGCATTGATGCGGACGGCACCAGGGAAGGCTTTGACCTCGTCATCACACGCCGCATCAGCGAAGCGGTCGGTGTGCCAGTGGTAGCCAGCGGCGGCGCGGGCAAACTGGAGCACATGGCCGAGGTGCTGCTCGAGGGCAAGGCCGACGCCGTCCTCGCCGCGAGCATCTTCCACTTCGGCGAGTTCACCGTGGGCGAGGTGAAGAAGTTCCTGGCGGGCAAGGGCATTCCGGTACGGCCCGTTTGATAGGAGAGAGAGTAACCTCTGGTTGCATCAACCGGTGGGGCCCGGTCAACATTTTCATGGTCGGCAGGCCAGGATTTGCTACCTTAGTGCCTTGGCAGAAACGTGCTTATGAGCTTTTTAGATCAACTGAAGTATGACGCCAACGGCCTGATCCCGGCCATCATCCAGGAGCAGAAGACCGGGCGCGTCCTCATGATGGCCTGGATGAACCGCGTGTCATTGGAGAAAACCATCGCGACCGGCAAGACGCATTTCTGGAGCCGATCACGCCAGAAGTTCTGGATGAAGGGCGAGTCCAGCGGCCACACCCAGACAGTCAGGGCCATCGCCTTTGATTGCGACGGCGACACTCTGCTGATTCAGGTGGACCAAATTGGCGCCGCCTGCCATGAAGGCTACCAGTCCTGCTTCTTCCGAACCGTGGACGAAGATGGCGCCAGCCACCGGATCACCGAACCGCAGCTCCAAACGCCCGGGGAGATTTACGGAGCAAAGAAGTAATGGAGGACTTCGTCCCATTTGCCAGCCGCAGTTATTGTCTCATCTTTCTGCTGCTGATCGTCTCGCGGGGCATGGACTTCCTCAGCACCTGGGTAGCCACTCCCAACCTGGTGCTGGAAGGCAATCCCCTGGCCAAGAAGCTTGGCTGGAAGTGGGGCATTCCGGTGAACCTGGCGCTCTGCTTTGGCCTCTCCTTCTGGCCGTTGCCGGCAATTGTCATCGGCACCACGAGCACGCTCGTGGCCGCGCGCAATTTCCAGTCCGCCTGGCTGATGCGCTCGCTCGGTGAGCAGTTCTACCGCGACTGGCACATCGAGCGTGTTCAGGAAACCAACGTCACGCTCTACCTGTTCTGCCTGTTTGCCCAGACTCTGCTGACCGGTGGGGTGGGCGCGGCGGTAATCTACTTCAGCCACGGCCAACCCGTCTCGCTGGCGATCGGGCTCGGCATCGTGGCTTACGCCCTGGCGGTGGCCTTTTATACTCTGCTGGGAATCTGGCGCATGCGCCGCTCGACAATCCAATCAGCCCAGGCGGCCGAACGGAACCGAACGGCACAGAAAGCCTCTCCCCCACTCGGGAAGAACGACAAAGTCCTGCTCGCCGCTGGGCACCTTAACCCGCCGTGGGGCGACTAGCCTGGCACCGTCCAATATGTATTCACCCACACCCGATGAGTTTTTGAAGCTGGCTGGCCAAGGGAACCTGGTTCCCGTCACCCGCCGTTTGCTGGCCGATGTCGAGACCCCGCTCTCGGCCTACCGCAAGATCCGTGGGCCGGGTGAGTCGTTCCTGTTCGAGTCGGTCGAGGGCGGCGAGCACATCGGGCGCTACTCGTTCGTGGGCTGTAATCCGCGAGCGATTGTGCGGCAGATGGGCCGCAAGGTTGAGGTGATCGAAAACGGCAAGGTGGCCCAGGAGTTCGAGGTGCAAGGACCGGGTGGCGGGAAGAGCGCCGCCGCGCCGGGCCTGCGCGACGGCTTGGAGGCGGTCGAGCGTGTGATGAAGCAGTACCGCGCGGTGCCCGTGCCCGGCCTGCCACGGTTTACCGGCGGGGCGATCGGTTTCATTGGCTATGAATTCATCCACGATGTGGAACCCGTTGTCCGCCGCCCGCCCCACGACGATTTGCAGACCCCGGTGATCTATTTCCTGATCGCCGATCAGTTGCTCATCTTCGACCGCGTGACCCAGACCATTACCGTGCTGGTCAACGCGGTGCTGGACGACTCCACCAGCCCGGCCGAGGCCTATGAGGACGCCACCGGCGAGATTGACCGCCTCGTTTCACTGCTGGAGCAGCCGAGTGAGCACCGGCCGGTGACCGTTCCCGCGGAAGTGCCCGCGCTGCCTTTCGAGTCGAACCTGCTGCGGGAGAAGTTCGTCGCCAACGTGCTGAAGGCCAAGCAATACATCACCTCCGGCGACATCATCCAGATCGTTGGCTCCCAGCGCTTTTCCACCCCCGTCAAAGCTTGCCCGCTGGATGTTTACCGCGCCGCCCGCTCCATCAATCCATCGCCTTACATGTTCCTGCTGGAGTTGCAGGGCTTCTCGCTCGTGGGCGCCTCGCCGGAAATCCATGTCCGCTGCGAGGACCGCAATGTCGAGATTCGCCCGATCGCCGGCACGCGCCGCCGCGGCATGACGCCTGAAGAGGACCTCGCCCTCGAGCAGGAACTTCTCGCCGACCCCAAGGAGCGCGCCGAGCACGTGATGCTGGTGGATCTGGGGCGCAACGACCTGGGCCGGGTGTGCGACTACGGCACCGTGCAGGTCAAAGACCTGATGATTATCGAGCGCTACAGCCATGTGATGCACATCGTGTCCCAGGTCAAGGGCCGCCTCGCGGCGGACAAGTCGCCTTATGATTTGATGCGTGCGACCTTCCCGGCCGGCACGCTGAGCGGCGCGCCAAAGATCCGGGCCATGCAGATCATTGCCGAGCTGGAACAGACAGCGCGCGGCCCTTACGGCGGCTGCGTCGGCTATTTCTCCTTCAACGGCAACCTGGACTGCTGCATCACCATCCGCACGGCGCTCCTCAAGGACGGCCGCGCTTACGTCCAGGCGGGAGGCGGCTGGGTAAACGACTCGACGCCCGAAGGCGAATATCAGGAGACGGTGAACAAGTCCCAGGCGATGCTCAAGGCGGTTGCCATGGCCGAGACTTTCGGCGGCTAGCTCGGGCGTTATCTTTTGGTGCGGTCCCAAGCCCCAGCATTCTCGGGCCGGACAGACCCATTTACCCCGGCCTGGCTCCCGACCGTAATCGACCTCGACGGTGACCGCGCCCACCACCGTGCGCAGCGTCAGTCGCCGAGTCTGCCGCTGGCGCACGGGCAAAAAGAGCCCCAGCCTCTCGGGTTTGCGCTTGCAGTCGCCGCGCCAAACGCTGGCGCATCCATTCCTGCCCCTCGGCCAACACTTGAGCCTCGGCTTCCTTCAGTAACTGTGCACACGCTACTATCTTCTTAACGACTCCTCCCAACGTTGATGCGTGTTCTCTTGGTCGGAGAGGAACCGTTACCGCCTCATTACCTAGATACAGTCGCTAGTGTCCGGTTAAAGGTAATGCCCGATGCTGCATACGCCGAATCTCGCGAAAAACTGCACGCAATGGCCCGCAACGGAATTCAAATCGAACAATGCCAGACCGCTGCCGTCAGGCCTGTTGACACTGGTGGAAGTCGTTTTCAAACAGAGTTTAACTGGACACTACTGAGATACAGTGTCAAATTGCACCCCGAGTCCGCAAACAGAAGCTCTCTGGATTGGTTTCATTCAGTGTGTCCGTTAACCTATTGAACGATTAGCGAAGATCAAGCGCGCAGCCGCCCTCCTGGGGGTCGCGCATTGGCTCGACGGCCGTTTGGCCTGAACGTAAGTTTTATGACACCGAACCTTGGTAAGATAGACGATGCGATCCTGGCGCTGCTGCACCTGACCAGTTTTACGGAAGGCAGTGGGGCGCTCAAATCAACGCGCGCCTGGAAGGGACACAACTGGGACGCTTTGGCCCGCCTTCATGCCAAACGCTATATCAGTCATCCCGTCGGCAATGCCAAATCGGTCCTGCCCTCGGACGAGGGGAAAGCCCGCGCCGAGAAGCTATTCCGCCGCTTGTTTTGTGATTGAAGCGCAGGGATTAACAGCTGCCATCCGCGGGGCATTCCGGGCGCCGTATTCACATGATGTCTGAAGCACAGGAAATCAGCCAACTGATTACCACGGTGTTTCGCGCCTTCGCGCGGGCCGGCATTGACTTTCTGATCCTGCGCAATTATGAGGGACTGCCCAACTCAACCACCAACGACATTGACGTGTTGGTGGCGCCGGACCAGCGACGGCACGCGGAGCAAACCTTGGTGGCGGCGGCGGAGGCGGCCGGGTTTCGCCTACACAACCGCGCCGAGTTCATGCCCGTGGCCCTCTACTTGTCGAGCCGGCAATCCAATGCCCAAGCGCACTTCGATTTGTTCATCGCTTCGAAGTGGCGCGGGTTTGATTTCCTCAGTTGCCAGGGATTTCTCGAGCGCCGAGTCCGGCGGGAGTTGTTCGCCGTGCCGCATCCCGCCGACGAGGCCGCCACAAGCCTACTTTCTTTCCTGATCTACACGGGCAAGGTGAAGGAGAAATACCGGCCGTTCGTCGCCGCCAGCTTCCGCGCTGAGCCGGCGCTGGTCATGGACCGACTGGCGCAGACCTATGGCGCCGCGCGCGCGAAGTTCCTCCTGACCGCCGGGGTCGAGGAACGCTGGCGGGCGATCGAGGCTGCCACGGGCACTTTACGGCGGACTTTGATTGTCCGGCAATTGACGCGGCACCCCTGGCGGACCCTGCGGTCGTTATTGACTGATGCTTGGCGGTTGTGGTTGCGGTTCGTGCGTCCGCCGGGTTTGACCGTCGTGCTGTGCGGCGCGGGCGGCTGCGGCAAGTCCGCCATCGCCCAAGCCGTGGTCGCTGGGCTCGAGCGCACTTTCAGCCCGCTCAAGGGCCGGCATTTTCATTGGAAGCCGCCGGTGTTTACCGCCCGGCGGCGGGCGGCACGCGGGGCCGCTCCCGATCCGCACGGTCAGCCGGTGCGTAACCGGCTGGCTTCCTTCGGCTACTTCCTATTTCACTGGCTGGAGTTCTTTCTCGGCTCGCACCTGGTCTTTCGGCCGGCGACGTTCCGCGGCGGTTTGGTGCTGATAGACGGCTATTACTACGATCTCCTTGTGGACCAACCCCGCTTCCGCTTGCAGGTGTCCCTGGGCCTCGTTCGGTTGGGCTGCGCCTTACTGAAAGATCCGGACCTGGTGATACTGCTGGATGCGCCCGCCGAAGTGTTCCAGCGCCGCAAACAGGAAGTCCCGCTGGCCGAGACGGAACGCCAGTGTCGCGCTTATCGTGCGCTGGTGGGCGGCCTCCCCAACGGGCGCATCATCAACGCCGCCCAGCCCGTCGAGAAGGTGGGAACCGAGGTTAACCGGGCGATCCTGGATTATATGGCGGAGCGGACCCGGAAGCGCCTGGGCGCTGGACCGGGCCGGTCTTTTCCCGAAAGCGAGCGGGAGGAAATCTCGCCTTAAGGCCATGGCTGCGCTGCGGAATTTCTGGGAGGACCTGTTCGGCCACACAACGGGAGAGACTGCGGGCGCGCGGGTGGACATGCGCCTGGTCAGCAAGCACGGGCGGCCTTTCATGCTGCCGCCCCGCCAACTGCGCGTCGCCGTGGTTTCGTTGGGCCTCTTTCCGGCGCAGACACCCCGCGTGCGCTCCGCCCGGACCCTTTTGAGCTGGCACATGGGCGTGGCGGCTCCTTTCGGGACCAGGCCGATCAGTATTACCGTGGTTCCCCAGGAAGGCTTTGTGCGGTTCATCACCTCGCTGCCCGGAGAGCCGCGGCGGGCGTCGCCGACAGTGGGGATCCTAGCGGGAAATCCCGCCAAGGATGACCAACGCATCCTGATACTGGTTTTCGATGCCGCCCAAAACCCGGACGCGGCGGTCAAAGCCGCCCTGAGCGAGTGCGCACTGGCCCTAGTCGAAAAGGAAAGACCATTGCTTACGGCGATGCCGCAGAGCATCAGCAACGTGCCCAGGCTGCGCGCGACTTTCCTGTCGCCCCGCCCGGGCCAACGAGCTGTTTGGCCCACTGACCCAACGGCTCCCGGGGCGGACAGTTCAGGCGGCGCTTCAACACGGGGACTTTGCCCCCTGGAACATCACGGTCGCGCCCTCCTCGGGCGCTTGGACGGTGCCGGACTGGGAGCGGGGCGAACTGGCGGGCATTCCCGGGTAGGATTGGTTTCATTATGTGATCCAGCCCGCCATCCTTGTGGACCGTTTCCCCGCCGCGAGCCTGGTTCAGCGCCTCGAGGAACTGCTCAGTTCGGAGGCGTTCAAGGCTTGCGCGACGCGCGCGGGCATCCTAGGCTGCGAGCGCGAACTTGTTTTGGCTTAGCTGCTGTATGCGGTCGAGGTCATCAAACCCGCCGAAGGGTTGGCGGCGACGCGCGATTTGTTGCGCGCCCTGGTGGCACGGTGGCAGTGAGGCGCGTCCCTGCCAGGAATTGGGCGAGCTTGAAGAGGCCCCCTGAGTTTTGGCCTGACGCTGCCGGGGTCAGTCCGCTACTCTGCGCGCTGGTGAAACGAAATGCGATCATCCCGCCGGGATGCGGAATGCGCCTCTGGCTGGCGCTGCTGCAGTCGCAGGCGCAGGACGGCATCCTGGACAACGGCATCAGCGATTCTGAGAGCCTCGTGCCCAAGCCGCGCGCATTGACCGGCACCGGCTTCTACCACCTCAACGCGAAGCTATTGGCCAACATCGCGCGTGTGCTGGGGAAGGAAGCGGAGGCTCTGGCGAAGACCATCAAGACCGCGTTCAACCGGAGGTTCCTGCAGCCGGGCACGGGACGATACGACACCGCCACGCAGGCCTGCCAAGCGTTTGCGCTCTACCTCGGGCTAGTGCCGCCGAAAGAGAAAAACCGCGCGCTGGCGGTGCTGGTGCGGGAGATCGGAGAAACGCATCGCGGCCATCTGAGCACGGGCATCTTTGGCACCAAGTTCATGCTGCACGCGCTGGCGGACCTGGGGCGGGCGGACACGGCTTTCGGGGTGGTGAATCAGCGCACCTTTCCGGGTTGGGGGCACATGCTGGAGAACGGCGCGACAACGCTGTGGGAGCTTCGGGAATTCAGCGACAGTACTTATTCGCACAACCACCCGATGTTTGGGTCGGCGAGCGATTGGTGGCCGGAAAGCGCAAAGTTCAAGCTCCATGTTCGGGTCCCGGTCGGCGCCGTGGCAACGGTCTTTGTGCCGGCCAGGGAGGGCGCGGAACTCACGGATAGCGGCCAGCCGATCGCCCGCGCCGCGGGGGGGCGCTTCTCAGGCCGCGAAAACGGAAGCGCCGGGCTGAACGTGGTTTCGGGAGAATATGACTTCGCCTGCGCGCTCAGGTGAGCCGACTCGGCGCGGCGCGGCTGCGACAAAAGCTTTTTCTAGGCGCTTTCGGAGGGTAGCTTGCAGGTCAACCAGCGCTTAAATCGATGTACGAATCATAGGACAACCGGGTTTTGTGGAAACGCACGCAACACTTATCATCGGGGCCGGCTTGACCGGCCTTTCCTGCGCGTATCATCTGGCGGGGGATTATCTCCTGGTGGAGCGCGAGGGCGAACCGGGCGGCATGGCCCGCACGCACGAGCGTCATCCGGGCTTCCTGTGCGACAGCACCGGGCACTGGCTGCATCTGCGGAGCGACTACATGAAGGCGCTGGCACAGAAGCTTCTGCCCGGCGGACTCGTCGAGCACGGACGAAAAGCCGTCATCCACCTGTGCGACACGTTCACCCCTTACCCGTTTCAAGCCAACACCTACGGGCTGCCGCGGGAGGTGGTGCTGGACTGCCTGATCGGCTTGCTCAAAGCCCGGCACCCGGAAGACTTCGGCTTGAAGCCGGCGACGGCCGCACCGCGAGATTTCCGGGAATGGATCGTGCGGAACTTTGGCGAGGGCATCGCCCGGCATTTCATGGTGCCTTACAACGAGAAGCTCCTGGGCGTGCGGCTGGAAGAGTTGCGTCCGGAATACGCCGAGCGGTTTATCCCGCGGCCCTCGCTGGAAGATGTCGTCAAGGGCGCGCTGGGTTTTTCGCGCGAGTCCTTGGGCTACAACGCCCGATTTGTCTATCCGCGGGAAGGGGGCATCGGCGCCCTGCCGCGCGCGATTGCGCGGGCGCTGCAGGTCCCGCCGGTTTATGGAGTGGCGGTGGCCGAGGTGGACCACCAGAATCGGGTCGCCACGTTGTCCGACGGCCGCCAGGTGGCTTACCGGCGGCTCCTCAACACAGCGCCGCTGCCGCGGTTCCTGTCGCTGATGGCCGGCCTGCCGGAGGAGATTCGCGCGGCGGCGCACCATCTCCGCGCGACGACCGTCCGGTACTTCGACTTGGGCGTGCGCGGTCCCGGGGATATCGCCAGTGATCACCATTGGATATATTTTCCGGAGCCAGAATACGTCTTCTACCGCACAGGCTCCTATTCGGCGGTGCACCCGGGCACCGCGCCCTCGGGCTGCCGCAGCTATTACGTTGAGATGTCGGAGGGGGCAGCCGACTTGCTCAAGCAGCCTGAGCAGTTGAAGCAACGTGTGCTGTCCGACCTGCGGAAGGCTCGGGTACTTTCGAGCCGGGATGAGGTCCTGTTCATGAGATTGTGCGAAATCCCTTTCGCTTACGTCATCTTCGATCACAACTACGAGCAGTGCCGGCAAGTCATTCTTGATTACCTGGCAGACCAGGGCGTCATTTCCTGCGGTCGGTGGGGCGGGTGGGGCTACGGCGGAATGGAGGATGCCATGCTGGACGGCAAAGCGGCAGCAGCGCAACTGCAAGGATCCAAGTCCTAAGATGTAGGTCCTAAGACATTTTATGCGTTATCACTTCGACCCCAGGCGTAGTCGCGACCTCTATGAGAAGACGCTGATGCCGATACTGGCGAAGCACCCCCTCGCGCCCTATCTGGACGCGCGCAATGAATTCTACATCGAGATGCTCGATCGGCATGGGGCGTTGCAGGCGGGAAAGCATCTGGTGGACCTGGGGGCCGGGCTTTCGATCTTTGGTCCGTTGTGCCGCGCGCACGGCATGAAGGTAACCTTGGTGGATGATTTTGGGGGAGGGGGGGGGGTGGAAATGAGTCAGCGCGGCCAAGAGATTCCGTTGCTCGAGGCTTTCGAAAAGGAACTGGGCGTAGCGGTTGTGCGGGAGAATTTCCTGCAACATAAGCTGCCCCTGCCGGACAGGGAGGTGGACGTGGTGACCTGCTTCCACAGCCTGGAACACTGGCATCACTCGCCCAAACGGCTGTTCCGGGAAATCGTTCGTATCCTCAAGCCCGGAGGTTTACTGGTTCTCGCCACGCCCAACGCGGTGAATCTACGTAAACGGCTCTATGTCCTGTTCGGCCGAAGCAATTTTCCGCTTTTGGGGACCTGGTACGAAGATGGGGATCCGATCTATCGCGGCCATGTCCGTGAGCCGGTTATCCGGGATTTGGTGCAACTGATGCAATGGAATGGTTTGCGGGTGGTGGCCACTTATGGCCGTAACTTCATCGGTCGCGATAGCACGGCGCTGTGCTTCCTGCCGACCGCCCTGGTGCGTGGTATCGCGACGGGGTCGGACTGGTTGCTCCGGCACGTTCCGTCCTTGTGCTCGGACATCCATGTCATCGGGAGGGCCCCGATTTGAGGACGCGCGTCGTGATGAGCGCCTATGCGTGCAATCCGCGCGGCAGCGGCGAGCACTGGCTGGGCTGGGGTTGGGCCGAAGCGGCCGCGCGCAGCCACGAGGTGGAGCTGGTGACCACGCCCAAGGCGCGGACGGCGGTGGAAGAAAGCGCGCGCGTGGCCGGCATCACACCTCATTTCGTTGACGTGCCGGAGTGGCTGTGGCCGCTGGCCGACCTGGGCTGGGCGGGTTGGTCGCGCAAGCTGGCCTGGCAGAAACGGGTGGCGCGGTTGGTTCGCGAACTGCACCGGGAAAAGAAAATTTCGCTGGTGCATCAGACGACTTTCCACACCTTCCGGGTGCCGTTTCTGGCCGCCGGGTTGGGCATCCCGTCGGTGTGGGGGCCGATTGCCGGCGGGGAGCATGTGCCGCCCGGATTTGATCGTTACCTGGGGCCGGCGAGATGGGCCGAGAAGGGGCGGAATCTGGCGAACCGCTTTTGGCTGCAGACCCCTGCAGTCCAGCGTTCGCTGCGGCAGACCTCCGCGCTCTATGTGTCGAATCGCACGACGCTTCACTTTCTGCCGCCTCGCTTTCACGCCAAGTGCCGCATTGTTTCCCCGAACGCCTTGCGCCCAGAAGACCAACAATGGGTTTGTCCGCCCGCCGGGGCCGCCGTTGAGGATTCCACCTTTCGGATGCTTTATGTGGGCAACTGTGTGGCTAGGCGCGCCATTCCCCTGGTGTTGGAGGCGTTGCCGCAGGCGGGGTTGGCGGATTATGAGCTGGCGGTGGTGGGCGACGGTCCCGCGCTGGCGCACTGGAAGCGGCGGGCGGCGGAGTTGGGGCTGGCCGCCAAGGTCCAGTTTGTGGGGAAGGTGCCGCGCTCGCAACTCGACGCGTTTTATGCCCAGGCAGACGTGCTGGTGTTTCCGGCCTTGCGCGATAGCGGCGGTTCGGCCCTGCTCGAGGCCATGGCGCGCGGGGTGCCGGTCATCTGCCTGGATTGGGCCGGGCCGGGGGAAATGGTGGATGAAGCTTCGGGGATAAAGGTCCCGGTTTCGGCGCCGGAAGAGACGATCCGGGCCTTTGCGGCGGGACTGGTTCGGCTCCAGCGAGAGCCGGGGTTGCGCGCCAGCCTGGCCAAGGCGGCGCGGGCGCGCGCGGAGGCCCGGTTCGGATGGGAAGCCAAGCGGCAGTTGCTGGAGGCAACTTATCTAGAGCTTATCCACCCCGATGTTGGAGGAGAATGAGGTCTTGGCCCGGAGGTGCCTCTTGAGCTGCAGGCCACCGGGGATCAGGTCGCATCTCCCGAGGGTAAAGAGCTTTGTGAGTTGGCGCTTGATCCGGGCATAAGTCTGCAAAGCTTTGCCGATGATTCCTCCGGGCACGCCATATTCCTTGCGGATGGCGGCTGATTCCCTGGCCATGTTGGCCCGCACCCGCAGATCGGCGGACTGGCCGTGCTCGTGGTAGCGGTAGTTGACGATATGCACGGAGATGTGGCCGATACGGCAGCCGGCGCGGATCAGCCGCATGACATACTCGTAGTCGCAGCAGTTCTTAAACTCCCGGTAGCGGTAGCCGCCGAGCCGCAGGTAAACCGCTCGCTTAAGGAACAGGGTCTGATGATTGACGGTGTTATGCCCGAAGCGGATGATCTGCGCATCAAACCCCGCCTCCTCGCGCCGGAAGATCTCCCGGCCTTCGCCGTCAACGAACACAATGTCGCCAAACAAGGCATCCCAATCGGGATGCGCTTCAAAGGCCGCCGCGACTTCCCGCAGCACCCCCGGCCGGTAGCAGTCGTCCGCGTTGAGAATGGCAACGACGTCCCCGGAGGCCTGGCGCGTTCCTTTGTCCATCGCGTGATAATGGCCTTCGTCCTTGTCAGATACCCAGAGCAGGCGGGGATAGGCCTTGAGAATATCGAGGGTGCCGTCGGCCGAACCGCCGTCTATAACGAGGTGCTCGACGTGCGGGTAGTCCTGCTGCGCGACACTCTCGATCGTCGCGCGAATGGTATGAACGCTGTTGAAGCTGGGCGTGACGACCGAGATTCTCAGTGGCGACGGCATGGCAATGGTTGGATGCTGCCAAGCGTACGAGGTGAGGTCAATCGGCGTTTGATGTTGTTCCTGGGGCGGGCCTAGGGTTATATTCAGGTCAGTTATTGTTGGAATGAGCTTGTTGCGTAGGTCTCTGGGAGTCCCGAACCGCCGCATTGCGCTGGTCGCCGTGCTGGTGGTCGGGTTAGACCAGTTAACCAAGCAGGTAGTACTCCGCTTTTTCGGCTACACGCAGGAGAAAGTGGTTATCGAGGGCCTCTTCAAGTTCGTGCACTTGGGCAACACTGGGGCGGGCCAGGACAACTACCTGCGCAGCCCAGCGAAGCGCGCGGAGGCGTCTTCCCAGGCGGCGGCTTTCCCGGGCCGGAAAGTCGCAACGTCGCTGGACTTACGGATGACTTCACGCATCTCGCCCAGGGTGGACAGCTCGCCGCTGGCGCGCACCTGGACGAGCAGGTTACCCATCGCGGTTGCCTCGACGGGGCCGGCAATGACCGGACGCTGGCAGGCGTCGGCGGTGAACTGGTTGAGGATGCCGCTCTTGGAGCCGCCCCCGACGATGTGAATCACCTCAATGCGGTTGTCCGTGAGTTCCTCCAGCCAGCCCAGCACCTCGCGGTACTTCAGCGCGAGACTCTCGTAGGCACAACGGACCAGTTCGCCTTCGGTCTTGGGGACGGGCTGCCTGGTCTCCCGGCAGAAATCCTGGATGGCCTTCGGCATGTCGGGCGGGTTGAGGAAGCGCGAGTCGTCCGGGTTGACAATGGAACGGAGCGCCGGAGCCTTTGCCGCCAACCTGGCGAGTTGGCCGTATTCGTATTTCCGGCCGCGCGCGTCGAAGGCGCGTTTGCACTGCTGCACCAGCCACAGGCCCATGATGTTCTTGAGCAGGCGATAGGTGCCGTCCAGGCCGCCTTCGTTGGTGAGGTTGAGTTCCTGGGTGCGCGCGGACAGGGAGGCCTTCTTGACCTCGGCGCCCATGAGCGACCAGGTGCCGGAGCTGAGGTAAGCCCAGTTGGCCTTGCCGGTGTTGGCGGTGGGAACGCCAGCGACCGCCGAAGCGGTGTCGTGCGTAGGCGGGGCGACCACATTGACTTTGCGCAGGCCGGTCCGGTCCGCCACCCCGGGGCGCAGCGCGCCCAGCCGCGTGCCGGGCGGCACGACCTTCGGGAAAATGTGCGCCGGCAAGCTAAACTTCTTCAGCAGGCCGGTTGCCCAGTTGCGCGTGAGCGGATGCATGCACTGCGTGGTGGTGCCGTTGGTGAACTCCACCACCCGTGAACCACACAGCGCCCAGTGGATGAAGTCCGGCATCATGAGCAGCACATCGGCCGCCTCCAGCATGTCCGGGTTCGCCTGCTTGTGGGCCAACAACTGGAACAGGGTGTTGAACTGCATGAACTGCAGGCCAGTCTGGGCGAAGATTGCAGCCCGCGGCACCTTCTTGAACGCCTTCTCCATCATGCCGTTAGTGCGGGCGTCGCGGTAGGCGTACGGCTGGCCCAGCATCTCGTCACGGCGGCTCAGCAGCACGTAGTCCACCCCCCAAGTGTCCGCGCCGACCGAAACGATGGACTTGCCGTATTTCTTCGCCGCGAGAGCCAGGCCGTTCTGGATTTCGGCCCAGAGCCGCACCACGTCCCAGCGCAGCGAATCGCCCAGGTACACCGGGCCGTTGGGGAAGCGGTGGATTTCTTCGAGACGGATAGTCTTGCCGTTCCAGAGGCCGGCGACAACACGGCCGCTTTCGGCGCCGAGATCAATAGCGAGATAGGTGCGAGGCATGCTGAGTGGATAGAGATGCGGTCAGAAGTGCGTGGTGTGTGCCGATCAGCTGGTTGGGGCGGCGGGCAATGCCAGGGCAGCGGGTCTTTCCTGGCTGAGTTTGCCGCTGTAACCGGCCACGACAGCCGAACCGAGCAGGAAGATCAAGCCGATCGCCAGGAAGCCTTGAGTACGGCCGCTGGTGCCGGACCATTCGCCAAGGAAGATGCCCAGCAGTGTGCTGAAGAGAATCGCCGAGGCCATGAGCACCGACCAGCCGATATACGATGTAGCGCCCATCTGCGGCTCACCGGTCTTGAAGCAGATGAACTGCGAACACCAAATAGCGCCAGCAAGCCCGGCGAACATCAGGTTGGCAAGCAGCGGCGTGCCGCTCTTGGTGTAATCGCCCGTGGTCTTGTTCTTGACGTTCAGAAACAGGCACCAGAGGGCGTTCACGGTAAAGCCACCCAGCAGCGCCACGACCAACACAGGCATGCCCTTCCACGCAACCGGCGTCGCCGGCTCCGTCGTCTGGGCCAGCGCCTCGATCGTCCCTCCGCCCTGCAACCCCATGCCGAGAGCGGAACTCATCAAGCCGGAGAAGATGGCCACCACGAGGCCGAGCTTGAAGTTGTATTCCGCGACGGCCTTTCGTTTCTGCTCCTCGGGCAGTTCCTTTTCCTTGGACATGCCGGCCATGCCGACCAGGATGATGCCCAGCAGTGAAATACCCACGCCGATGAGGGACATGTTGGCGGCGGGCGTGCCGTGCAGGTTCTTCACGCCCTCGAGCAGTGACGGAAGCGGCGCGCCGGCCACGACCGCATTGAGCCACGGCTTGATGATGGGCGGGATGAGGGTGCCCGCGGCGGCGCACAGCCCGCAGCCAATGGCCAACCCAAGCCCGACGCCAAGGTAGCGGATCATCAATCCCCAAGTCAGTCCGCCCACGCCCCAGGCCGCCCCGCACAAGTAGCAATACCAAAGCTCCTTGCCAGGCGCCTGCTTGAGCACCGAAGTGACATTGGGCGAGGTGATGAGCGCCAGGACCCACGGCACCACAATCAGACCGGCCACGGCATAGATGAACCAATAGCTCTCCCACGCCCAGTTCTTGACTTTCTTGAAGGGCAGATAGAACACCGCGCCCGCCAGTCCGCCCAGCGCGAAAATGACTACGCCCAGGGCTGGATTCGTCGTTGCTTCGTTCATGGCGCCCCCTCCGGTTATTGCCGCCTGGACAACACGTCCTTCTCGTACCGCTTTACCTCTGCCAGCCAGGCGTCGCCGACGGGCACGTTCATCTTTTGGCAGTAGTAATCCCACACCGCCCCGGCGGGCAGGAGTTTGGCGGCTTCCATCAAGGCAAGGCGCGAGGTGTAGTCGCCTTCGGCTTCAAACTTCTTGAGCCTGGCAATCGGCGTTACCAGCGCCAGCAACAGGGCTTTGACCATGTTGCGCGAGCCGATCACCCACGCGGCGATGCGGTTGATGCTCGCGTCAAAGTAGTCCAGGCCGATGTGCACGCGGTTCGTGTAACCGCCCCAGACAATCTCCTGGGCGATGGCCTGCAGCTCGTCGGTGAGCGTAACCACGTGGTCGCTGTCCCAGCGCACCCCGCGGCTGACGTGCAGCGCGATCTCCGGCAAGTAGTTGAGCACTGAAGAAATCTTGTCGGCGATGCCTTCGGTGGGGTGGTAATGGCCGGCGTCGAGCGTGAGCAGGATCTGGCGGCTGACAGAGTAGCCAATGTAGAACTCAGAGGAGCCGGGCGTGTAACTCTCGGCGCCGATGCCGAACAGTTTCGGCTCGACCGAGTCCAAGTTGAGCTTCTTATCAATCTTCTTCTTGAAGACCGCGTCCAGGGATTCGACCAGGCGCTCGCGCGGGCCTTTGCGGTCGGCGGGTGTGTCTTTCATCCCGTCCGGAATCCAGAGGTTGGTAACGCAGGTCTTGCCGAGGGCCTTGCCGATCGCGGCACCGATCTCGCGGCAACGGATACCGTGCTCGATCCAGAACTTGCGGATGCCGGCGTCGGTGTTGGTGAGCGTGAACCCGCCCACGACCTTGGGGTGGGCGAAATAGGTCTGGTTGAAGTCCATGCCGATCTTGATGGCCTTGGCCCAGGCGATCCAGTTCTTGAACTGGTCGGCGCTGAGCGCGTCGCGGTCCACCTTCTTGCCGCTCATCTCGGCGTAACAGGCATGGAGGTTGCAGCGGTGGCTGCCGGGAATGACGGAGAGCGCCTTCTCAAAGTCGCCGCGCAGCTCGTTGGCGGTGCGGGCTTTGCCCGGGTAATTGCCGGTGACGGCCAAGCCGCCGCCCAGCTCCTGGCCGGCGTTCTCGAAGCCGCCGACATCGTCGCCCTGCCAGCAGTGGATTGAGATCGGTATCTGCGCCAACAGCTTGAGGGCCTTGTCGGTGTCCACGCCCAACTGGGCATAACGTTCTTTGGCGAGCTGATAAGATTGTGCGATATTCTTTGTGTTGCTCATAATTAGCGCTTCCGTGGTTAACGATGTTGGGCGGATATTAGGCAGGCCGCCGGGCGCGTCAACAATCTTTTCCAGCCGGAGCAACACCGAGGCGCATCTTATCAACCCCGCCGTCAGTGGCTGCAGCGGCAGGCAGCCTGCCTGCCCTACACTGGGTCCCCTGCCCCTCGCTGCTTCAACTCTCAATTGTGTCTCGCGTTACTAGTTTGTGCCAAAGTATCTTTTCAAGGACATGACGGGACACCCGGACACGCTGCTCGCCGGCACACAGGTTGTTTTGCTGGCTCAGGTTACCAGTGCGAACAGCTCACGCGACGGTTGATGATTGATGAGCAAGCGTCGAAAGCTCGTTCTTTGGACCCTGGTGCCGATTGGGATCGCCGGCTTTGCCGTTTGCACATGGTGGACCAATCAGGAACCAGTGTATCAAGGCAAGCCGATTTCATATTGGCTGGATTCAGCACAAAGGGGAATCCTCGCCCCCTCCGTTTTAGGGCAGCGGGAGACACCGCCCAACCCAGTCTTCGAAGCCAAGGAAGCGGTTGCGGCCATGGGGCCGAAAGCCTTGCCTTACATTGCGGCCTGGGGTACCGGGGAAGCCGCGTTGCCTTGGAACCGCCTTTACTCGCAGGTCTATCGGCGCCTTCCAACCGCCATTAGCCAGCATTTGCCCCAACCCAAGGCAAGACGAGGAATGGGCTTGATCCTGACCAGCGGCTATTTTCTCGCGGTGACGGAGCGCGCCGGCACAAACGCCGCTCCCGCGCTCGTCAGACTGTATTCGTCCAGCAGCCCCGAGGTACGCCGCGCGGTGATCTTAAGCCTTGGACGGCTTGCCCCTCTCGACCACGCAACGACCCGCCCGGTTTTCGAACGCGCCTTGCGCGATGCCGAACGTTCTGTAAAGTTCGATGCCTTTCGGCAACTCTGTCAGATGGCCCGCACCGACCCTCGGGCTAGGGCCAGCCTCGCCTCCTACTTGAATGCCGCGGGCACAAACGCCCCCGATTGGCTGCGGGTCGAGGGAATGGCTGCGACCGCCGTCGGCACTGGCAAGCCGCCCGCTGGCGAAGGGCGGGTTCGGGTATCCGCCAGGAATGCATGGGAACAAGCTTTCGCGGCGGTGGCGGACTGGCAACACTCGCCAACCTCCGATGCGCGACAACAAGTTCTCGCTGCCTTCGAGGCGGCCTTCGGAGTGGACCCGGGGCAGTCCGTTGGCAGTTTACGCAGAGCGCTGGAGAATCTCCATCTAACGGCACAGCAGGAACAGGAGTTATTGGTGCCCGTACTGGTGGAGGGCCTTTGCGCGCGCAATGCGGCGGTTCGCAGGGATTCGGCGGAAATGTTGCGGGCTTTGGGTCCGATCGCACGATCCGCCGCGCCCTTGATATTACGAGCATTCGAGAAGTGTCCTTCGGGTGAATTCTTCCTGCTGCTGGCGGACGTCGGGCCGGAAGCTGCTCCCGCTGTGAGCGCGCTCGTGCGCGAGCTCGCCTCCGCCCATGATGAACCATCTGTTTGGGAAATCACCTATGCGCTGGGCAAGGTGGGGCCGGGAGCCCGAGGGGCTGTCTCAGCTCTCCTGACGATGGCGCGCACCAACCAGGCGGATATTCGATCCTATGCGCTCTCCGCCCTCGCGCAGATCGAACCGCAGAATCCGGAAACCGTACCGCTGCTCCTTGCTGCACTCAGATCCGAGGACAGCGACGACCGCGTCCGCGCCGCCGTCATACTGGGTGAGATGGGCGGTTGGGCCAGCAACGCGGTGCCGGCTTTGAAGCAGGTTGTGCTCGAAGACGAATGGCTGGAGCCACGTCTGGATGCCGCGAAGGCGCTGTGCCGGATCGACGTCAAACACGGCGCGGAATTAGTGCCCGTGTTCATCGAGGCACTCACGTGGCCGGAAGCAGATGGCTATCCGACAGCAGCAATCGTCGCGCGGCTGCTCGGCCAGACTGGGCAGGCGGCAGTTCCGGCGGTGCCGGAACTGGTAAAACTCTTCAACCATGAGGATGAACGCGCACGAATTGCCGCCGCCGAGGCCCTGGCCGCCATTGATCCCAGCCGCACCTCGGAATGCGTCGCGGTCTTACGCGACGTCATGGCGCGCGGGCGCACCGGTCTCATGCGATTCTATGGTGCCAAGGCCTTGTTGCGCCTGGCGCCAGACGCATCAGCGGACGTCGTCGCGGCAACCGCCAGCCTCCTCAAGCCCAGCGTGGACTTTTACCGGCAAGAGGAAGCCATCCAATTCCTAGGGGAAATCGGCCGGCCGGCGCGCCCGGCCCTGCCGCAGCTTCGGGAAGCCCTCGAAAGCCGCGATTGGAAGCTGCGCCGCGCCGCTCGCGACGCCATCGAAAGAATAGAAAGCAGCGCCCCGGGCAAGCCGCCGGGAGATCACTGAAATGCCAGCGCCCTCTGCTGCGCGCGGTCTCGGTGAGCTATCCGGTTGAAGCCGGGGCGCCGCCGCAGTTGTCTTGGGACGGGAATAATGGGATGCTGGTGTGACGCAATGCCAGTGAAAGTCAAGATTTGCGGGATCACGAATCTGCCCGACGGCCTGGCCGCGGCCGGGGCGGGCGCCGACGCGCTGGGCTTCGTGTTCTACGACCGAAGCCCGCGCGATGTGTCGGTGGAAGCGGCCGCCGGCATTGTCCGCCAACTGCCGCCGTTCATTATCAAAGTGGGCGTGTTCGTCAACGCGCCGGAGGACCTCGTGGTGCGCGCGGCCCGGGAATGCGGCCTGAATTTGCTCCAGTTTCACGGCGAGGAGCCCCCGGATTACTGCGTGCAGTTTGGCCTGATGAGCATGAAAGCATTCCGCATCCGCGACGCCACGTCGCTGGAAGGGGTACGGGACTTCCACACGGATGCCTGGCTGCTGGACGCTTACACGCCGGGCAAACCTGGCGGCACCGGCGAGACGTTCAACTGGGACCTCGCCCTGCAAGCGCGCGAATGGGGCCGACCGATCTTCCTGGCGGGCGGGCTGACCCCCGAGAACGTCGCCCAGGCCGTGCAGCGCGCCCAGCCGTATGCCGTGGATGTATCGAGCGGGGTCGAGTCCGCGCCAGGCCGGAAGGACCATGCCAAGGTCAAGGCGTTCATCCAGGCGGCCAAAGCGGCCGAGAGTTAAGGCGCTTCGGAAGCCAGGACTGAAAGGCACGGGCAGCGGTTTGCAGTTTTTTGCTCGCCCCCGGCCAACCGAGGGTTAGCAATGGGCAACAGGAGTGTTGTTGCGACCGTGCGGTTTGGGTGTCATGATATTCATCCTTTTACAAGCGACGCAGCCATGAAGAACAATGATGGATCCCTCACCGACGCCCAATTGAAGGCGGAGTTGGAGCGGTGCGAATATTGCGAGGAGAAGCCCTGCAAGGCAGCCTGTCCGGCGGATTGCTCGCCGGCGGACTTCATCATGGCGGCCAGGATGGGGGCGAAGTCCGACTACCGACGTTCCGGGGCGTTGATCATGGGGTCGAATCCCCTCGGGTGGGTGTGCGGTGTGGTGTGCCCGGATTACTTCTGCATGAAGGCGTGTTCGCGCCGCACGTTCGATCACCCCATCAACATCCCCGCCGTCCAGGCCAGCGTGATGAAGCGCGCGTACGAGGCCGGCCTCGGCAGCTTCAAAGCGCCCAGGTGCAATGGGAAGAAGGTCGCGGTGGTTGGCGCCGGCCCGGCGGGATTGGGAGCAGCCAGCTTGCTCGCGCAGCGTGGTTACAAGGTGACGGTGTACGAGCAGCGCAAGCGGCTGGGCGGCATGATGAAGCTCATCCCGGACTTCCGGCTCGACAAGCACGTGCCGCGCCGAGACCTCGAGTTCCTCAAGCGCCTTGGGGCGATGGACTTTCAGATGGGCACGGCGGTATCCGACCCGGCAGCGCTGCTGGAAACGCACCAGGCGGTGATCGTATGCGCGGGGCTGGAGGAGCCGATGCGACTGGACATCCCGGGCTGGGAACACGCGCTGTCCTGGCAGCAGTATCTGGATCGCCAGCAAGAGATCGCCGTCAGGGGCAAGCGGGTGGCGGTGCTGGGCGGCGGCGCGGTGGCGGTTGACTGTGCCACGACGGCCAGGCGGCGCGGTGCCCTGTCGGTGGAACTGATTTACCGGCGCAGGCAGCAAGACATGCCCCTGACCGCTTACGAACGGGATATGCTGCTGGAGAATGGCATTGAGATCGCCAGTTGCTCCAAGCCACTCGCAGTCGTCCACAAGGGGAAGAAGGTCACCGGCCTGCGAATCGCCCGAATGATGTTGCCGCGAGGCAAAGCGCCCCGGCCGGAGAATTTCGTCATCCATAAGAAGGAGTCGCCCGTCTTCCGGCAGTTCGATCTGGTTATCTCCGCGATCGGCAGCCGGCCCCGAATGCCAGTGAAGAAGGTTCGTGGCATATTCTACGCGGGCGACATGATTCTGGGCTCCTCGACGGTGGTCGAGGCGGTCGCCACCGGGAAGAACGCCGCCCTGGAGGCCGATGCGTTCCTGCATGGCGAGAAGCTGCCGCGGTTCAAGAACCGCGCCAAGAGCCACGCTGTCCTGGCGGGTCTGGAGCTCCGCCCGGTCCCCCTCGACGCGGAGTTCTTCGGCCGCAAGATCCGATCGCCCTTCCTGCTTTCGGCGGCGCCGCACACCGACGGCTACGAGCAGATGCGCAAGGCCTACGAAGCCGGCTGGTCCGGCGGCGTGATGAAGACGGCCTTCGACAATGTGCCGATTCACATCCCCGCCGAGTACATGACCGTGTTCGGCCCCTCGACCTACGGCAATTGCGACAATGTTTCCGGGCATGACCTTGACCGCGTGTGCCAGGAGGTCGGGCAGTTGGTCAGTGAGTTCCCGGACCGGCTGACGCTCGCCTCGACCGGCGGGCCGGTCACCGGGCGGGACGAGGCGGACAAAGCCGTCTGGCAATCCAACACGCGGAAGCTGGAGGCTGCCGGAGCGATGGGGGTCGAATACAGCCTCTCCTGCCCGCAGGGCGGCGACGGCACGGAAGGCGACATCGTTTCGCAGAATGCGGAGCTGGCGGCCAGGATCATTGACTGGGTGATGGAGGCCAGTTCCGAGGCGAACCCAAAGCTGTTCAAGCTTACTGCCGCGGTCACCTCCATCCACCCGATCATCAAGCGCATTCAGCAGGTCTTCGCGAAGTATCCCAACAAGAAGGGTGGCGTCACCCTGGCCAACAGTTTCCCGTCGCTCGCCCTGCGCCCGGCGCAGAACCGCCAATGGGAAGAGGGAGTCGTGGTTGGCATGTCCGGCGAAGGGGTTTTGCCGATCAGCAACCTGACACTGGCCAAGGTATCCGGCATGGGGGTCGCCGTCTCGGGCAACGGCGGGCCGATGAACTACAAGGCCGCCGCCAATTTCCTGGCCCTGGGCGCTCAGACCGTGCAGTTCTGCACCATTGCGATGAAGTATGGCCTGGGCATTGTGAATGAACTGCACTCCGGGCTGAGCTACCTGATGGAGGACCGGGGCTTCAAGTCGGTGAAGGAGCTGATTGGCGCGGCGCTGCCCAATCCGATCACAGACTTCATGGCCCTGCCGGCTACCAAGAAGCTGCCGCGGGTGGACGCGGAACTCTGCCAGCACTGCGGCAACTGCACGCGCTGTCCCTACCAGGCCATCACGTTAAACGGAAAGAAAGTGCCGCTTTTCGAGCCCGCTCTGTGCATCGGCTGTTCGCTGTGCGCGCAGAAGTGTTTCGCCGGCGCCATAACTATGGGCGCCCGGACCACCCGGGAGCTGGCCGCCCTCCGGCACTAGCCCAGGCAACCGCACAACCCGCAATGCCGCTGCTCATCGAGAATGGAACCGTGCTCACTGGGGGCAGGAAGCCGGCCGTCCTGCCTAATCACTCAGTCCTCATCGAAGATGGTTGCATCACGAAGGTTGCGCCCAGGAATCGGTTCAAGGGGTTTGCAGGCAAACGCATTGACGCCTCGCGCAAGGTTGTGGCCCCGGGCTTCATCAACGCCCACACGCACTTCTACAGCACCTTCGCACGCGGCCTGACCAGGACCCGGCCGGCCGGGAACTTCGTCGAGGTGCTGGAGAATCTTTGGTGGCGGCTCGACACGGCCCTGACGACCGAGGATTGCTATTACAGCGCGCTCGTCGCCCTGCTGGAGGCGATCCGCCACGGCACCACGACGCTCATTGACCATCACGCCAGCCCCCACGCGGTTCGCGGTTCGCTCCAGGCCATCGAGCGGGCGGTTCGACAGAGTGGCCTGCGGGCTTGCCTCTGCTACGAGGTCTCGGACCGTGACGGCGCGCGCATCAGCAAGGAGGGCCTGGAGGAGAATGTTGCCTTCCTTCGCCATTGTCAGTCCGCGGCAGCGCCCGCCAACACTCGCTCCTCTCACCTCTCTGCCCTCTTTGGCCTCCACGCCGCCTTCACGCTCAAGGACGCCACGCTGGAAAAGGCTGCCGCCCTTGGCCGCGACCTGGGCACCGGCTTCCACATCCATGTCGCGGAGGACCTGAGCGACCAACAACACTCCCAGCGGCGGCACCGCCTGCGGGTGGTCGAGCGACTGCACAAGTTCGGCATCCTGGGCCCCCGCAGCATCGCCGCGCATTGCGTCCACGTGAATCCTCGCGAGATGGATCTGCTGGCGCAGACGCAAACGGCCGTTATCCATAATCCGCAATCCAACATGAACAACGCGGTGGGCATGGCGAACATCGTCGAGTTGTTCAAGCGGAAGGTTCTAGTCGGGCTGGGTACCGATGCCATGACCACCAATATGATCGAGGAGCTGCGCGCCGCCATATGGGGGCAGCATCTGGCCGCCCGGAATCCCTCAGTGGGCTTTGGCGAAGCCGTGTCGGCGCTTCTGTTCAACAACCCCACCATCGCGGGCAGGTGCTTCAATCTGCCGCTGGGTGAACTCCGCGAGGGTTGCGTCGGTGACGCGGTGGTCATTGACTACGATCCGCCCACGCCGCTGGAGGCGGGCAACACTTTCGGCCACCTCGTTTTCGGCATGTCCCAGGCCGCGGTAGAGACAACCATCGTTGGCGGGCGCGTCCTGATGCTGAATAAGCGCCTGACCCTCGACCTGGACGAGCGGCGCATCAACGCCCGCGCCCGCGAACTGGCCGCCAAATTATGGAAGAGAATATGAACTACACCTACCAAGCTATTCAGAAACGCGCCAAGGCGCTTGAAAAAGAAACGGTCCGCTTCCTGGCGGACATGGTCCGCACCCCTTCCTTTTCCTCGAAGGAGGAGAAGGTCATCGCCGTAATCAGGAAGGAGATGAAGAAGGTCGGCTTCGACGGGGTGCGCGTTGACGGCCTGGGCAACATCATCGGGCGCATCGGCAAAGGCCGTCGCGTGATCGCTTTCGACGCCCACATTGACACGGTGTATCCCGGCGATCGCGAGCAGTGGAGCTTCGACCCTTTCCAGCCGCGCATCAAGGGCGGCAAGATCTGGGGCCGCGGGACGGTGGATCAGAAAGGCGGCATGGCCTCGATGGTCTATGCGGCCAGAATCATCAAAGAGCTGGGGCTCAATGACCAGTTCACGATCTACTTCACCGGCACCGTGATGGAGGAGGATTGCGACGGCCTGTGCTGGCAGTACCTGCTCAAGGAGGAGAAGCTGCAGCCGGAGTTTGTCGTAATCACCGAGCCGACCAACCTGAACATCTATCGCGGTCACCGTGGCCGGATGGAGATTCGCGTGGAGGTCAAAGGCCGGAGTTGCCACGGCTCGGCGCCCGAGCGCGGGGACAACGCCATCTACAAGATCGCGCGCATCGCGCTGGAGATCGAGAAGCTGAACGAGCGCCTGCGGAAGGACCGGTTTCTCGGCAAGGGCACGGTCACCGTCACGGAGGCGCGCTCCTCCTCGCCGTCGCTCTGCGCGGTGGCGGACGGGGCCGGGATCCATCTGGATCGGCGGCTGACGGCGGGGGAGACCAAGGCAAGCGCGCTGGCTGAAGTGCGCGACGCGGCAAAGCGGGCGGGATATCCCGACGCCAAAGTGTTTGTGCTCAATTACGCCGAGCCGGCCTACACCGGCAAGGTATACCCGACGGAGAAGTACTATCCCACCTGGGTGCTGGAGCCGAAATCGCCCTACCTGAAGGACGCCGTGGCGGCCTACAAGGGAGTTCTGGGGAAAGCTCCGCTGGTGGACAAGTGGACCTTCAGCACGAACGCCATTGCCATCGCCGGCATGAGGGGAATCCCATGTCTTGGGCTTGGTCCGGGTAACGAGGTGTATGCCCACGCTCCAAACGAGGCCTGCCCCGTGCACCATCTGAGTGCCGCCGCGGCTTTTTACGCCGCCCTGGTCGCCCGGCTGAATGGGAAGGCATGACGCCATTTTTCTACCAGTGCACCACCTGCGGCAAACCTTACCGGCGGGATGAGGTTCGCTACCTCTGCCCGTCCTGCGCGGCGGATTACCGTCCGGGCATTCCGCTGCTCGGTGTGCTCTCCGTCCAGTTTGACTACGCCGCCATCAAGCGGCGTTTCCGGAAGCAGAGTCCGGACTGGAATCTCTTCTCCGCGGTCGAACCGAAGCACTACCCGCCCTATGCGGTTGGCCACACACCATTTCTCCCGGCTGCCGCGCTGGGCAAAGCGCTGGGGTTCGAGAACGTCTGGCTCAAGAACGACGGTCTCAACCCGAGCGCCTCGCTGAAAGACCGGGCTTCTTACCTGGTCGTGGCGGAGGCCAACCGCCTCAAGGAGCCCTCTATTGTCACCGCCTCGACCGGCAACGCCGCCAGCGCGCTGGCAGCCGTCTGTGCCGCCGCAGGCAGGCAGGCGATCATCTTCGTGCCCGAAAGCGCGCCGAAAGCCAAGCTCGTGCAGATGGTGCTTTACGGCGCCCGGGTGATTCCTGTGCGCGGCACTTACGATGATGCGTTCCGGCTGTCGCTCGAATATACCGCTCGCAAGGGCGGCCTCAACCGCAACACTGCGTATCATCCCCTGACCATCGAGGGGAAGAAGACGGTCGGGCTGGAGATCTACGAGCAGAACAAGTTCCGGGTGCCGGACGCGATCCTTGTGCCGGTCGGTGACGGGGTGATTATCAGCGGTGTGTATAAAGCCTTCTACGACCTGAAGGCTGCCGGGTTGATTGCCAGGTTGCCGCGGCTGGTGTGCGTGCAAGCCGAGCGCTCGGCGGCCATCCACCATTACATCCGCACCGGGAAGTGTCAGAATGCGCGGCGGCCCGCTACGATCGCCGACTCGATTTCGGTCTCCGTCCCTTCGAACGCGCACATGGCTCGCCGGGCGGTGGTGGAGAGCCGGGGATTCTCCGTTACCGTATCGGACCGGGAGATTCTGCGCGGGCAAGGAATGCTGGCAGAAAAGGCCGGCATTTTCGCCGAGCCGGCGGCTGCGGCGACGGTAGCGGCGTTGCGGAAACTGCAAGGCTCCGACTTGCTGGGCCGGAGGGAGCGAATCGTGCTCCTCATCACCGGCCACGGCCTCAAAGACGTTGACGCGGCGATGGGCACGATTCGCATCCCGCCCTCGATTGAGCCGACCCTTGACGCGCTGTAAACCCTGCCCGATAGCTAACCTCGGCAACTGTATATGAAACTCGGACTTGAAAAACCGCTTCGGCTAAACCTCCTCGGCCTGGCCGGCTCCCTCATCTTTGCGGCAACGACAACTTACGCCGCTGTGCCCAGCCAGAATTGGCCGCAGTGGCGCGGCCCGCTGCAGAACGGTGTTGCGCCAGAGGCCACTCCTCCGATCACCTGGAGCGAGACCAACAACGTCAAATGGAAGGTGAGGCTCCCCGGCGGCGGCCACGCCACGCCCATCATCTGGGAAGACCGCATCTTCATCCAAACCGCAATCCCCACCGGCAGGAAGGTCGAAACGAACACCGCTGCCGCCGGCGAGCAGCCATCCGCAGTCCGCGCCGAGCCGCCTCCAAAGGGAGAAGGCAGACCCGACGGCCCGGGCGGCCGAAAGGGCCGGGGCGGTTTCGGCGGCGGCGCCAAGCCAACGGAGTTTTATCAGTTCGCGGTGCTGTGCCTGGACCGTCAGACGGGCAAGGTGCTTTGGCAGAAGGTGGCCCGCGAGGAGGTTCCCCATGAAGGCTATCGGCAAAACGAGGGCAGCTTCGCTTCCTCCTCGGGTCTCACTGACGGCAAACACCTCATCGCCTGTTTCGGTTCGCGTGGCCTCTACTGTTTTGACCTGAACGGAAAGCTCTTGTGGGAACATGACCTGGGCAAGATGCGCATGGTAATGGCCTTTGGCGAAGGCAGCTCGCCCGCGCTTCACGAGGATACTCTCATCGTGAATTGCGATAATGAGGACGACTCGTTCATCGTCGCGCTGGACAAGACCACCGGCAAGCCGCGTTGGAAAAAGACGCGCGAGGAGCGCACGTCCTGGTCCACCCCGCTCATTATTCAACGCGACGGCAAAACCCAGGCCGTGGTGGCCGCGACCGGCAAGATCCGCAGCTACGATGTGGCTTCCGGCGACGTCATTTGGGAGTGCGGCGGGCTCACTCGCAACGTGGTCCCCTGCCCTGTCGCCGACGCGAACACGGTCTACTGCATGAGCGGATTCCAGGGCAACGCTTTGCTGGCGATCCGACTGGGCCGCACGGGCGATCTCACCGGCACGGATGCCATCGCCTGGACGCGCAAGCGGAGCACTCCTTATGTTCCCTCTCCGCTGCTCTACGACGGCAGGCTCTACTTCTTCGCCGGCAACAACGGCGTGCTCACCTGCCTGGACACCAAAGCCGGCGACGCGCTGATTGATGCGCACAAGTTGGAGGACCTTTCTGGCGTGTATGCCTCGCCGCTGGGCGCCGCGGGCAGAGTCTATCTTCCCGGCCGAAACGGCGTCACCGTGGTGCTCAAGCGTTCCGACAAACTTGAAGTGCTCGCCGTCAACCGGCTGGACGAGAAGTTCGATGCGTCGCCCGTGGCGGTCGGCAAAGAGCTGTTTCTGCGCGGAGGCGAGCACCTTTACTGCCTCACGGAGAAGTAGCTAAGCCGCTGCAAACGTCGGGCAGCTGCCGACCGACCCTGCCGCCTGCGAGGTGTGCCAGGATGGCACACACTGCCTTATTGTCAAATTAAATCGCCAGGGAAAGACTGAGAGGAATCCGCTCCCTGGATCGTGGTCCCCCTGCCGGGAGGGCGAAAGCAGCTGAATTCTGACCATTCCGCATAAGTCTCTGCCGCTAATGCACTTACGGAGAATTCGAGCCTCGGCAGCGTCTGTTGGCGGATGGCAGTCGTAAGTTCCGTAATTGCAACATATTACGTTTAGCAAACCTCAGATGTCAAGGTTGTATCCACGGTGTGGATCCGGTGAGGATACGGAGTGGATACGGTGAGACTCCCTGGTGCGCCACGGTCCGTTCGTGGGCAGTGTCAAACTAAATTGCTCCATAATTCGCGGGGATGGCTCCTGCCTCCTTTCCTGTGTGCCAAGGACGTCCAAAGCGGTCGGTGATGCTGTGGGAAACGGTCGCGCCCAACCATGCGGGAGGGTTCCATGCCGGCGTTGAACCAGACGAGGTTGCTGCCTTCGAAGACGTCTCTCATTCGCCATGGAGCAACCCCGCAGCCGGCGTGTGCTTCTCAGAAAAAGCTTTCGCGGCTTCCCGGATTCGGTTATGAACACGGCTGCATCAGCGACATGTGTGCCAATATGAGAGTCGATAACTCAGCGCAATGCTGGTTCTGGTGGTGCCTCGGCGGGAACAGCGGGTTGCCGATGGGCGCTGGCCGGCCAGGTTACGAAGCTCACAACCCTGAGTAACACGCACGCATGGCACATAAACTGACCACTTGCACCTTCTGCGGGGTCGGTTGCGGAATTTACCTGGAGGCGGTGGGCAACCAGATCGTAGGCGCCTACCCGAGCATGTCGCACCCCACCAACGAGGGGCGCATCTGTCTGCGCGGCTGGCATGTGCATGAGGTGGCCAGTTCCCCGGATCGGCTGAAAAGCCCGCTGCTCAAGAAGAACGGGCAGTTCCAGGAAGTGCCGTGGGAGGAGGCGCTCGACTTTATCGTCAGGCGCATGAAGGAGATTCGCGCCCAGCACGGTCCCGATGCGTTTGCGTTTCTGAATTCGCCGCGTTGCTCGAACGAGGAGGCCTACCTGCTGCAGAAGCTCGCCCGGGCTGTGATCGGCACGAACAATGTGGACCACGGCACCGGGGTCTATTGCAACAACTCGATCAATGTCCTGCTCGACATGCTCGGCGTGCCGGCAACCACCAACTCCGTCGGCGAACTGGCCCAAAGCGAGGTGATTGTCGTGGACGGCGTGGACCTGGCGCGCCAGCTCCCAACCATTGGCGGGGTGGTGATCCGGTCGAAGCTGGCCGGGGCCAAGCTGGTGGTCATTGACAGCCGGCGACATCGGGTGGCGGAAAGCGCCGACTTTTTCCTGCAGATCAAACCCGGCACCGAGCCGGTGCTATATGGGGCAATGGCCAAGGTGATCGTGGACCGCGGGCTGATGAATCTGCCGTTTATGAAGGCGCATTGCCGCGGCTGCGACGAGTTTCTGGCCCGGGTGCGCGACTACGATTTGCTGGCGGCGGCGGATTCCTGCGGTGTGGCAGCAGACTTGATTGAGGCGGCGGCGCTGGCCTACGCCCGTGCTCGCTCGGCGGCCATTCTCTACTCGACCGGGATCGAAGCCCGCGCCACGGCACGCGTGCAGGCGATAGTGAACCTGGCGTTGCTGACCGGCCAGCTCGGCCGCGATGGGGCTGGCATCTTCGCGTTGACTGAGCACAACAATTTGCAGGGGGTTTGCGATATGGGGGTGCTGCCCGACCGACTGCCCGGATATCGCGCGGTGGCCAACGACACAGCGCGCGCGGAGCTGGAAGGGGCCTGGGGCACGAAGCTGCCCGCCCGGCCGGGCCTGGCCTCGCGCTCGATCTTCGCCGGCCGCAGCGGCGGCCAGGTGCGGGCCATGTGGCTTTGCCGGTATGACCCGGTCAGCACGGCCTGCTTTGGCGATGCGGCCAGCGCCCTGCAGCAATGCGAGCTGGTAGTGGCGCAACACCTGTTTCTGACCGAGACGGCGCGGCACGCCCACGTGGTGCTGCCAACAACCGCGTTTGGGGAGGAGCGCGTCACCTTTACCAACACCGAGCGCCGGATTCAACTGGCCGAGCAGATCATTGAGCCGCTGCCCGGCACGATCCCCGGCTGGCAGCAACTGACGCAAGTGGCCCGGGCGCTGGGGGCTGATTGGCGGTATGGGTCAGCTGCCGAGGTGATGGAGGAGATTGGCATGGTGGTTCCTTTCTACAGCGGCGCCAATTACCATAACCTGGCCGCCGAGTATGGCCGGCAATGGCCTTGCACCAAGGACCGGCCGCTCGGCACGCGCTACTTGTTCGCGGAAGGCCTGCCGGCAAAGGGATTCAAGTTCGCCCCGATCAGCCGGCCCTCCCAGGCAGTCGCGATTTCAACGGATTACCCCCTCACGCTGGTCTTCGGCAACTCGCTTTACTACTGGAACCAAAACGTCCTCGTCCAACACAGCGAGACGCTGAAGCGTGAATACCGCATCCTGTTGCTGGATTATCCCAAAGGTTTCGTGGAGATGAACCCGGACGACGCCAGGCAGCTCGGCATCCGCGACGGCGAGAAGGTTCGCCTCTCCGCGGCTGGCGGGGCGGCGGTGGCCAATGCGCGGGTGACCCCCGAGGCGCGCGGCGGGACGGTCTTCGTGCCGTACTTCGTGCGCCAGGTGCAGCAGCAGATTTGCGGCTCGACCGAGTGCGGCATGCAACTCGTGCCGGTGCGCGTGACGAAGGAGGCGGCATGAAAGCTCGAATCCTCGAAGCTGCGTCCGTGCTGAAATTGGTGGACCTGCTCCGCCAGGAGGGCTACGAGGTGTTCGCGCCGTTCTCAGGGCGCGGGCGCGACACGTGGTTCGACCTGGTGACCGATGAGAACCGCGACAGCCTCCAGGTGCACCTGCCCAACCCGTATTACCCGCCCAAGCGCTTTGTCCTGCCGCACATCGAGCGGCTGCTCAAGCTGCGGCAGCACGACGGCACGTTTCAGATCGAGCCCACCTACCGGGAGCGTAAACGCGCGATCTTCGGCATCCGATCGTGCGACCTGTCAGGCATCTGGCACCTCGACCGCTTCTACCTCGGACGCGAGTTCCGCGATCTCTACTACGAGAAACGCCGGCAGAATCTGCTGCTGATCAATGTCGTCTGCACCGATCCGGAACGCGACATTGGCGAGGAGTGCTTCTGTCCCTGCACCGACACCGGCCCAGCCGCGCGCGAGCATTTCGACCTGCAACTCATGGACTTGGGCGGCGATTACATGGTGGTGGCGGGAACCCCCGCGGGCGAGGCCTTCTTCACCAGGCCGATGTTCAAGCCGGCCACGGCGGCGCACGTCGATAAGCGCCGCGCCATCCTGGGCGAGGTGCGCAAGCGCTTTAAGACCACGACAAGTTGGTTCCCGGCGACAGTGCGTTACGTCTCGCAAGGCGCGATCCTTGAGAAGACGTGGGAGGAGGTCGGCAATCGATGCCTGGAATGCGGCGGCTGCACTTACGTCTGCCCCGCCTGCACCTGCTTCACGGTGAGCGACCGCCAAGTCGGCCCGGGAGAGATCGAGCGGGTCCGGATTTGGGATTCCTGTGCCCTGGGCGGCTTCACCCGGATGGCTGGCGGCTTTAATCCCCGCCGGGCGGTGCACGACCGCCGCAACCGGCGTTTCATGCGCAAGCTGGCCCACTACTTCATCCAGCGCGAGTTGACCATGGCATGCGTCGGCTGCGGTCGCTGCGCCGCCGTTTGCCACGGCGACGTCGGCATGCCCAGCGTGGTCGAGATGATCCGGCGGGCAACCGCCGCCACGGACAAAATTCCACCGGCATGAATCCGCCAGCGAGCAACCTGATGCCGCCCCCCGGGGCCACGGAGAATATCTACCTGCCCAAGCTGGCGGTGCTGGACAGGGTGAGCGACGACATCCCTGAAGTGAAGACCTTCTATTGGCACTTCGAGGACCCACTGGAGCAAGCGAAGTTCAAGCGCTTTCGTCCCGGGCAGTTCGCGCAAGTCTCGCTGTTTGGCGTGGGCGAATTTCCGGCCTCGCTGCCACCCAGCCCGACTGAGGATGAGACCTTTTTCACCATTCGCACCGTCGGCAGTTGCACCGCCGCGCTGCACCAGTTAGGGCCAGGTGACCGGCTCGCAGTCCGCGGCCCCTATGGCAACGGATTCCCAATGGAAGATTACTACGGGAAGAACCTCGTTTTTGTCGCCGGGGGCATTGGGCTGATCCCGCTCCGTTCGTGTATCGTTTATGCGCTGAACCACCGCGACAAGTATCAGCGCATTCAGATCTTCTACGGCGCCAAGACACCCGGCGAGCTGATGTATGTGCCCAACCTGCTTGAGTGGCAGAAGTCGGCGGGGGTTGAGTGTCATCTTACGGTGGACCGCACGTCAGACGGCTGGAACGGCAACGTGGGGGTAGTCGGCAGCTTATTCAAGAAGCCTGGCGTGCAGGTGCCAGTGGACAACTCGATTGCCTTCGTCTGCGGCCCGCCCATCATGTTCCGTTTCGTGATCAAGGACCTGCTGGCGATGGGATTCCGGGAGAAGGAGATCGTCTCGACGCTGGAACGATATATGAAGTGCGGGGTCGGCAAGTGCGGGCACTGTTGTATCGGCGTAGCCTACGTGTGCGTGGACGGCCCCGTGTTCACCTACGAGCAGATCAAGAAACTCGGCGAGGACATCTGATGCTCGACCTGCGCGAACAACTCCAGCACTGCTTCCAAGGCCGCGTGTGCCTGATCGGGCTCGGCAACCTCGAGTATGGGGACGACGGCTTCGGGGTACGGCTGGCGGAGGAGTTGAGGGCTCATGGTAATCCAGCTCATGTGATCGTAAGCGGCACCGCTCCCGAACGCATCATTAGCCGGGTGGCGGATGAAGGCTTCGACCACATCATTTTCCTCGACGCCGCGGAGTTCGGCGGCGCGCCGGGTTCAGTGATCCTTCTGAACTCAGACGAGCTAGCCGCCCGGTTCCCGCAGGTTTCCACCCACAAGCTCTCGCTGGGCCTGTTGGCAAAGCGAATCGAGGCGAACAGCAGGAGTAAGGCCTGGCTGTTGGGCGCACAGCCGGGGTCGGTCAGGCAAGGTGCGCAGTTGAGCCAGGCGCTGCAGGCCACACTGGAACTGCTGCTCCAACTCCTGAGGGAGATCCACCTGGAGGCAATAGCATGACCCCGGAACAATCCGTTATTGCCGCCATCGTCCTTTGCATGGTTGGGGCCGTGCTGACGTTGCTGTTCTCGAAGAGCAAGAACGTCGCGGGTTGGATAGCGTTCGCCTTCACCCTGGCAACCGCGCTGATGATTAGCGCCAGTGTGGTGCAGGTCCTGGCCTCGGGTCCCGGGCATCAGGCGCAATTCCCAATTCTTCCGCAGATTGGCTTGGTGCTGCGGGTATATGTGGATGGCTTGACGGGTATGTTCCTGCTGCTGACGGCGCTGATTTCCGTTCCCGCAGCGCTGTATTCCATCGTCTACATGCGGAACTACGAAGGCTACAGCGTGGCGCGCTATTATCCCTATTTCCTGCTCTTCCTGGCCGCGATGTACGGGCTGGTCAGCACGACCGACATGATGTGGTTCTTCTTCATCTTCTGGCAGATGATGACCCTGCCGGGCTATGTGCTGATCCGCTTCGAGCACAGGAATCCCGCCAATGTCCGCGCGGCCAACAAGTATCTGATCATGATGCAAATCGCCTGCGCCGCGACGATGATCGGCGCCGAGTTGCTGGCAGTGACTGGCGCGGCGGCAAGCGGCAGCGCGAGCCTGAAGTACGACTTCGATACGGTCAGCGCGAACCTGCCGGCGATGCTGAACACCCGACCAGCCGCGACCGCGCTGGCTTTCGCGCTGTTCCTGGTGGGATTTGGCATCAAGATGGGGATGTGGCCGTTTGGGCAGTTTTGGCTGCCGGACGCGCATCCCGCCGCGCCGTCGCCCGTCAGCGCCATGCTCTCCGGAGTGATGATCAAAACGGGCGTCTATGGCCTGATGCGGTATTTCCTCTGGCTCGTGCCGACCGCGGCGCAGGACAGTTATCCGCTCGCGAAGTGGGGCCTGGTAGTTGCGCTGTTGGGCACGATCACATTATTTACCGGCACAATGCAGGCGCTCAAACAGGAGCAGTCCAAACGCCTGCTCGCCTTCCATAGCATTGGGCAAATCGGCTACATCCTGCTCGGCACCGGAGCGTGCATCAGCCTTTTGCCAGTGCCCGGGCCCACAGCCGCCGCACTGGCGGCGATCGGCTTTTTTGGCGCACTGCTCCACGTCCTGAACCACGGGCTGTTCAAGGCACTGCTGTTCCTTAATGCCGGCTCAATGCTCCACGCCACAAACACGCAAGACCTCAACAAGATGGGCGGGCTGATGAAGTTCATGCCGTTGACCGCCATTACCGCCCTGGTGGCATCCTTCTCAATCTCGGGGGTGCCGCTCTTCAACGGCTTCGTCAGCAAGTGGACCATATACGTCGCTGCAGTGCAGGGCAGCGCGTCGGTGAAGTATCTCGTGGTATTCGCCGTCATCGCCATCCTGACCAGCGCACTGACCCTGGCCTCGTTCATCAAGTTCTTCGGGGTGAGTTTCCTTTCGCGAACCAGCGTGCTGGTGGCCGATCAGGCGGGGCGCCGTCCTCGGCTCGAAGTCGGCTGGAGCATGCAGTTGCCCCAAGTCGCCCTCGCCCTGGCGTGCGTCCTGTTGGGAGTCTTGCCAGCTATTGGCTTCCGGCTGGTCCAGATGGCACTGGACGCCAGCAGTCAGGGGTACGGGGCTATGCTGGCGGAAGCGGCTCCGCGGCAAGTCTCCCTGGGGGGCGGGGTAACGCAGCTGCACTCGGCTGCCCTGTTCGCACCGCTGGTGTTCGCGGTGGTGCTGGGGTTGATGTTTTTGGTGGCGCGCTGCCTATCAAAGCTCGGCAGGTCGTCGCGCCGGGCTGCTGTCCCCTGGCTCTGCGGCTACGCCCGGGAGGCCGATTGCCACCGCTATTCCGCCCATAGCTTCTACGGCGAAATCAAACGCTACTTCCGCTGGCTCGGCGGCGCGCCGCGTCCGCCGGGTACGCAACCCGCGCCAAAGCCATGACCTCTCGCGACCGACTCAACCAGTTAAAGGAGAAGTTTGGCCCAGCCATCCAGCGGGCTGACCTGCCGGGCGACACCCGCCTGTTCGTCTTTGTCGAGCCGTCCTCCGTCAAGGCTGTTTGCCATCACGTGTTCCGCGAACTGGACGCCCGGTACGTCATCAGCATCGGACTGGATGACCGGTCCTGCTCCGGCAATTTCCTCGTCGCACACGACTTCGCCTTCGACCGCGACCATCTGCTCTGCAGCGTGCTGGCATACCTGCCCGCCGACAACCCCAAGGTAGACAGCATCTCTGACGTGGTGCCTGGCGCCAACTGGGCTGAGCGCGAGTTCCGTGACCTCGTCGGCATCGAGCCGTTGGGCCACCCTTACCCGAAGCGGCTTGTGCTCCCTGACGGCTGGCCGGAAGGTGTGCATCCACTGCGCAAGGACATTCCCTGGAACCAGGTGCCCGAAGGTTTCGACGAAGAGGGGGAGTTCAAGTTCGATAATCCCCCGGAAGGCTGCACTGTGGTGCCCTTCGGGCCATTTCACCCCACGCTTGATGAGCCGGCCCATTTCCGGCTCTACGTGGAAGGAGAGATGGTGCGCGGGTGCGAATACCGCGGCTTCATGGTGCATCGCGGCATCGAGAAGCTGGCCGAGTCGGTCCTCACTTATAACGACATCCCCATGATGGCGGAGCGTATCTGCGGCATTTGCGGGTGCGTGCACAACGTCGCCTACGCCCAGGCAGTTGAGACTGCCGTTGCGCTGCGTTTGCCGCCCCGGGCTGAGTACATTCGCACCATCATGCTGGAGATCGAGCGCCTGCACAGCCACCTGCTGTGGGTGGGGCTGGCCTGCCACATCGTTGGCTTCGACACGCTATTCATGCAAAGCTGGCGCATCCGCGAGCCAATCATGTGGATCGCAGAGAAGATCAGTGGCAACCGCAAGACCTACGCCCTGTGCGTCATCGGCGGCGTGCGCTGGGATATCACGCCTGACGTTAAGGTCGAGCTACGCCAGGTGCTGAACAAGCTGGAAACGGAGTGGCAAGCCGTGGTGGCGGCGGTCAGCAAGGATAAGAACATCCAAAAACGCACCCGTGGCGTCGGCATCGCCGACAAGGTCCTTGTGAAAAATGCCGGCCTTGTCGGTCCGGTGGCTCGTTCCGCGGGGGTGGACATTGACTGCCGTCGCGATCATCCCTACGCCGCCTACGACCGCGTGGACTTCGATGTCATCACTGAAATCGGCTGCGATGTCTGGTCGCGAGTAGTGGTCCGCATGAAGGAAGTGTTCGAGGCTATCCGCATCATCCGCCAGTGCCTGGAGAAGATGGAGGAAGGACCGCTTCAGGTGCCGATCAAGGACAATCTGCCGGCGGGGCGATTGGGCTTGTCATCAGTAGAGGCCCCGCGGGGCGAGAGCCACCACTTCGTCATCACCGGCGAGAACAACCGCCCGCACCGCTGGAGGGTGCGCGCCCCGACCTACCAGAACCTCCAGGCGGTCCCGACAATGATCAAGGACCAGCAATTAGCCGACATGACGATCTCGCTCGGGAGCATCGACCCCTGCTTCTCCTGCACTGATCGGCTGGAGACGATTGACCTGAAAGCCGGCACGACTAAGGTGTGGTCGCAGGAAGAACTAATCAAACTGGTGAGGGCAAAATGAACTTCCTGTGCGCCACGCTTGGCTGCCTGAGCAACGCGGTGCTCGTGCTGTTGCTGGCTCCCTTCTTCCAGGGCGTGCTGCGGAAGGTCACAGCGCAAATCCAGTCGCGCCAGGGACCACCCCTTTGGCAACCATACTTCGATCTCCTCAAACTGCTGGGCAAGGAAGACATCGAATCAGGCCAGACGCCGGCCATGCAGCGATTTGCGGCTTACCTGTCGCTGGCCACTGCTCTAGCCCTGGCCTGTCTTGTCCCAATGGGCTTTCCCGCGCCGTTGAACGGCGCGGGGGACGCTATCCTGGTGATTTACCTCCTGACACTTGCGGGCATCTGCACACTGCTCGCGGGTTTGGCGGCGGGGTCCACTTATTCCTTGGTTGGCATCAGCCGTGAGATGATGGCCATGATTGCGCTCGAACCCTTGTTCGCGGTGACCATCGTGGCTGGCGCGGTGCACACAGGGTCGTTCCGGTTGGACACTGTCCTCAACGGCTCGGTATACGCCACTGGCGGCTTTCCGTGGTCAGGCCTGGTCCTGTTGGGAGTCATGCTGCTCTCGTTTCAAGCGTTTGTGCAACGGGTGCCTTTTGATATTTCAGAGGCGGAAACGGAGCTGATGGAAGGGCCGCTCATGGAATACTCCGGACCGAAGCTGGCCCTGTTCAAATACGCACAAATGGTGAAGTTGCTGATCTACAGCGCGTTGTTTGTGAACCTGTTCGCCCCGTGGGGCTCGACCCTGTCATTTCCGCTCGGCTGGCTGATCTTCTGGGTCAAGGTTCTCGGGCTGGTCCTGCTGGTTACGCTCGTGGCGGCGACGCATGCCCGCTACCGGATTGACCAGGCCATTCGCTTCTTCGCATCCCTCCTGATCGTGGCTCTGGGCGCTTTGGTTATGGCCAGCTATGGATACTGAAGATTTACCCCTCTAGACCCATGTCACTGCTAAGCAAGCTCCAGGAAACGCTCGTCTGCCTAAGGGCGGGAAAGGTGACGCTCCCCTACCCGGCCAAGGCTCAGCCGCTCCCCGAAAAGTTCCGCGGCCGGCCGATCTTCGACGCGGCCAAGTGTATCGGCTGCGCCGGCTGCGCAAACAACTGTCCCGCGCGCGAAATACTGGTGGTGGACCTATGCCAGGAAATCCGCATCCTGCAATACCTCGGCCGCCGTTGCACCTATTGCGGGCGCTGTGCCGATGTCTGCCCGGAGCAGGCCATCACCATGAGCCATGAGTTCGAAACTGCCACCAACAGCATCGGCGACATCCGCCAGCGGCTCGAACTTTTCATGAGCACCTGTCAGCGCTGTGGCCGTTGCTTCAAGGAGCCCTCCCCCCTGGAGCAGTTGAAACTCAAGGGCTACCGCTTCGACGACGTCCAAAACGAACGCTGGATCCTCCGCTCGCAAGCCTACCTGGAGGGCGATCCGGTGGTGGACGACATCAAGATTGATTTGGACTAGAGCATGTTAAAGAACCTCTGCCAAAAGATGTTTGGCCGGTCGCTGTGGGTCTATCATGCCAACAGCGGCGGCTGCAATGGCTGCGACATCGAAGTGCTCAACGTCCTCACCCCGTATTACGACGTCGAGCGCTTCGGCATCAAGTTGGTTGGCTCGCCCCGCCATGCCGACGTCATGCTCTGCCAGGGCCCAGCGATGCGATCCACCGCCACAGCCTTGCGGCGCGCCTATGAAGCCATGCCCGCCCCGAAGCTGGTCTTTGCCATCGGCTCCTGTGCCTGCGGTGGGGGCATCTGGTTTGACTCCTACCCCGTACTCGGTCCGGTCGAGAAAATTGTGCCGGTGAACTTCTACATCCCCGGCTGCCCGCCACGCCCCGAAGCCATCATCTACGGAGTGGCGGTCGCGGTTGGGCTGGTGGACAAGAAGAGCGCACCCGTGCGGTTCAAGCAACTGGAGATGCCCATCCCCCGCTATCACCGCGACGACCTGCGCGGATCCGGCGAATTGGTCGTTTACGAGAAGACCGAGAAGGTATAGGACCCCGCCGGCTCGCTATTGGCTGTCCACCCCATGGACCGCCATTTGTAGTCCATAAACGCTCTTGCTGGCAGTGATGAAGAGCATGCGCCGGTTCTTGCCGCCAAAACACACATTTGCGGTCCACGGTTCCGGCACATCAATCTGCTCGATCTTCTTCCCTGCCGGATCAAAGACCGACACGCCTTTGCCGGTGAGATAGACATTGCCCTGGTTGTCGATTGTCATCCCATCTGACCCCAGCTCACAGAAGAGTTCTCTGTCTTTGAGCCCACCACCCGGCTGGATGCGGTAGCGATAGGTCTTGCGCGCGCCGAGGTCCGACACGTAGAGCACGCTGCCATCCGGCGTGCCGATGATGCCGTTGGGCTGCTTCAGGTCATCAATCACCGGCGTCAACGTCTTGTGGTCTGGAGCTAGATAATACACGCGCTCAGCCAGCTCCTTGGGACCTCGTTTCCAATACGACCGCACGTAGCAAGGGTCGGTGAAGTACAATCCGCCGCGCGGTGTGCACCAAACATCGTTCGGGCCGTTGAGCAGCTTGCCCTGGTAATCCTTGACGACCACAGTCGTCTTCCCCGACGGGTCAATCATCCACAGCTCGTTCTTCTCATCAGCACAGGCCCAGAGATTACCCGCTTGATCAAACGAAAGGCCGTTCGCCCGCCCGCACGGCTGCCGGTAAGTGCTCAGCTTACCCTTCACGCTCCACATGAGGATGCGGTCGTTCGGCTGATCGGTGAAGTACACATTGCCCTTGCCGTCACAGCCCGGCCCTTCGGTGAAGACAAAATCGCCTGCCAGCTTCTGCAGTGTCGCGCCGGCGGCGATGATCCCGCCCTCCGCCGCCAGGACTTGCGCCGAGCATGCAATGCCCAGGAAAACTAAAATGAAGCGTTTCACTTTGATCTCACTCCGGCTATCGGAATCAAAATGTTGCCCGGTGTAAAGAGGGAAATCTCCCGGCGGCGGCCGGGCGGCCGGGGTCCCCAGTCAACGGGTCTCCGTTGACAACCGCCTCGCCGCTTACCAGTCTTGGGCGGTGACTGCCGGCCGAACAGGTTCCCGCGCAACCGCCCTTGCCCGGTTGGTGATGAGGGTGCCGCGGGTGCTCTCGAAGCATCTGTGGGCCGTGCCGCTATTGGGCGCGCTGGTCTTCAGCCTCGTCGCCCTGTGGGTAATCAACCGGGTGGAGAAAACGACCCGCGCGGAGCTGGCCGCCCGGCTGGAGACCGTGTTGCAGGCTGACATCAACGCCCTGCGCCTCTGGTTCACCGAGCGGCAGTACGACGCCAAGTCCTTTGCCTCGGACCTGCGCATCCAAGCGGCCATTGCCGAGCTTGCCGCCCGGCAGAACGACTCCCAAACCACCGCTCTAGACCTGGCTGATTCCGCCCCCGCCCGCACCCTGCAGCTTTACCTCCAACCCCTCCTCGAAGCTCAAGGCTACCTCGCCTACGTCGTTGTCTCCCCCGACAAGAAGGTCCTGGCCGCGACCCAGCCCCAAATGGTGGGGACCACGACGCCCCGCCCCTACGACCTTTTCCTCAACAAGGCACTCAACGGCCAACTAGCCGTATCCCGGCCCTTCGCGCGCCAGGTGCACACAAACGAGCTGTTCGAAGGCGCCACCATGTTCGTCGCCGCCCCCGTGAAGTCCACCAACGACACCGTCATTGCCGTCCTGAGTCTTCGCATCAGGCCCGAGCGGGAGTTCTCCAGCATCTTCTCGGTTGCCCAAATGGGCGAGACGGGCGAAGCCTACGCCTTTGACCGCACCGGCCTCATGCTGACAACCACCCGGGTTGACCCGGAACTCAAGGTGCTCGGCCTCATTCCCCCGGGCCGCGAGAATACCGCCATCCTCAACCTCAAGCTGCTCGATCCCGAGGAGGAACTGCGCGCCGGCGACCCGCCCGCCAAACCGCGCGACCAGCTTCGCCTCACCCGCATGGCCGCCTCCGCCACCATGGGCAGCAGTGACTGCGACGTGCACGGTTACCGCAACTACCGCGGCCGAAAGGTCGTCGGGGCCTGGGCCTGGCTGTTTGACTACGGCATGGGCGTCGCCGCCGAGCAATCCGTCGAGGAAGCCTTCCAAACCCTCCGCGTGCTGCGCCGCGCCTTCTTGCTGCTCTCCGGGCTGCTCATCGCCAGCGGCGGAGCCATCTTCGGTTTCACGCTCCTCGTCGAACGGCTTAAGGCTTCCGCCCGCAAAAGCGCCCTTGCCGCCCGCCGGCTCGGCGAATACGTCCTCGTCCAGGAGATTGGCCGCGGCGCCAACGGCATGGTTTACCGCGCCCGTCATTCCCTGCTCCGCCGGCCAGTGGCCATTAAGCTCCTCAGCCCCGAACTGACCAACGAAGCCAACACTGCCCGCTTCGAACACGAGGTCCAGATGACCAGCCAGCTTACCCACCCCAACACCGTCGCCATCTACGACTACGGGCGCACGCCCGAGGGGTTGTTCTACTTCGCCATGGAATACCTCGGCGGCATTGACCTCGACCAGCTCGTGCGCCAGTTCGGCCCTCAGCCCGAAGGCCGCGTCATCCACATCCTGCGCCAAGTCTGCGGCTCGCTCTCGGAAGCCCATCGCATCGGCCTGATTCACCGCGACGTCAAACCCGCCAACATCAGCCTCACCCGCCGCGGCGGCGTCTGCGACCTGGTCAAAGTCCTCGACTTCGGCCTCGTCAAGGCCGTCCGCCCGGGACCGGGTGATGCGCATAGCTCGGACGCCGTCGTCGGCACGCCGCACTTCATGTCGCCAGAGGCCGTTGAGAAGCCCGAAACCGTTGACAAACAAAGCGACCTCTACTCGCTCGGTGCTGTCGGCTACTGGTTGTTGACCGGCAGCACGCTATTCGTCCGCGATACCGTCGAAGGACTGCTCGCCCGTCAGGTCAAGGAAACCCCGCCACACCCCGCCGACCGCCTCGGCAAACCCGTCTCGCCCGACCTGGCCGAACTTCTCCTGCGCTGCCTCGCCAAGCAACCCGGGGAGCGCCCCCCCAGTGCCGAAGCCCTGGAACAGGCACTGGCGGCCTGCGCTTCCGCCGGGTCCTGGACCCTGCTGAACGCCGAGGAATGGTGGCGCGAGCATATGGCCGCCGTGGAAACCCTGCCCGTGTCCACCATGGCCGAGAAGACCCTCGTCATCGCCCCGCGCCCGTAGTGACCCCGGCCCCATAAGGGGTCTCACCGTATCCACACCGTATCCTCACCGTCTCCACACCGTGGATACAGCCTTGACATCCAATGGCGAATTCACTGTAAGTCCTTGCCCTGCCTTAACTTACGATGCAAAACCAGGCCATTCCGGCGGTCAACTCACTCACAAGCGCCTCAATCGCAATAACTTACGCGTTAAATGGGGCAAAACATCACCATCTTTCCTCATCGTCAGGCAGGTTTCTGGCTAATACCGGCGCGACGAAAGCCGCTGGTCCCGAATTCCTTACAAAACCATGACAACAGTTGTGCTTGCGGCGGGGTAGTCTGCGGCCAGAATTGATGCGTCGTCCAATGGCCAGTCTGCACTCAGCGCGGAACCCAGGATTTGCCTGGCAAGCGGGCTTGATCCTGCTGCCAGTGCTGATCATTGCGGCAGTCGCACTGACGGCAATCATCGAAAACCGGGCTGCGGTCGAGCGCGAATCCCGGCGCCGCGCCGAGGAGGTCGCCCGCCAATACAGCAAGGAGCTGGAGCGGCCGTGGGGAAACTTCCTGATTCATCAGGACATCCACTCGCGGCGCTGGAGCGATCACCTGGTCGAGGTCGTGGGCGCGTGGCCCGGCAGCAAGTCGCGCAGTGAGCGGGAGATCGAAGCGGTTCAGTTTCCCGACACCAATCCGCGGGCGCAGTTGGCGGAATGGCGGGCGCTGTTTCCCGGTTGGGAGCCCGAAGCCGTGTTCCCTGCCACGTTCAGGCTGACTGCGGAAGGACGATTTGGCCAGGGGCTCGAGTTTGATCCTGCACCCCAACCACCGGCGTGGTTCACGGGGCTGTCCTCCGCGCAACGAGCGGCCTGGGACGCGCTCAAAGCCGCCTCCGCCGCCAGAGCGGACGCGGAGGAAATCGAGCAGCGCATCGCGCAATTTCAGGAAACCGACCCGGAATCGGAAGCAAGCCTGAACGCGGCGTCCCTCGGCTTGCGCAGCCAGTTGACGCGCCTGCCCCCGGCGGAAGCGGTGGCCCAGGCGCTACGCTCGGCCCAGGAGAACCGCGAAACGCTCTCCGAAGCCGGTCTGCCGCTAGCGAATCTGGCCTTCGGCGAAGCGCTGCGCTATGCGCGGGCCGCCGGACCATCCGAGCCGCTGTGGGAAGCGATTCCCGATCAGGTCTTGCGCGCGCCCAGCCCGTTGATTCCGGCTTTGCTGGATCAACTGGGGGAAATCGCCGGCACAAATTCCACCCTGCAAACCGGCGTGGCGGCCTGGCGCATGCTTTGGGACGCCCGCCTCAAGCTGCATGACATCGCCGAACAGATTCGCCAAACCGGCAAGCTGCGGGGCGTCACCACGGCCAATTTCTGGATCGAGCGCGACCAGACCCGCTGGCTGTGCATTCTGAACCCCGAGCGAAGTCTGGCCCCGACGCCGGCCGGCCAACTAATGGCCGAGCCCGCCAACGCGGTCTGGACGACCGTGCGGTTCCTGCCCAAATCGGTGGCCGAGCAGGCGCTGGCGCGGGCGCTGGAGAACTCGCAGGTGAAACTCCCCAACTACCTGGGTCTTGCGGTATGGCTGGAGGGCGAGCGCCTGTCGCTGCCGGCGCGCTGGTCGCCGGGCCGGGGCACCAACGCCGCACCGCTCATGCTGGCCGAGGCCAACGGAAACCTCTCCGCCCCCGGCAAGCTGCAGAAGGCCCCCGGCGAGCCGGAGATTGATTACGAAGGATACCCCAGCCGCCCGCGGTTCGTGCTGCAGCTCTATGTGGCCGACCAGGCGCTGATGTTCGCCACTTACCGGCGTCACGCGTTGCTCCTTGCCGGCCTGGTCGCGGCCTCGGCCTTCGCCGCCCTGCTCGGCGTCATCGCTTCCTGGCGCGCCTTCCAGCGTCAACTGCGCCTCAACGAGCTCAAGAGCAACTTCGTCTCCAGCGTCTCGCACGAACTGCGCGCCCCGATCGCCTCCGTCCGCCTGATGGCCGAGAGCCTCGAGCGGGGCAAAGTCCCTGAGACACCCAGGCAGCAGGAATACTTCCGCTTCATCGTCCAGGAATGCCGCCGCCTCTCTTCACTGATCGAGAACGTGCTGGACTTCTCCCGCATCGAGCAGGGCCGCAAGCAGTACGATTTCGAGCCTACCGACCTGATCGCGCTCACGCAGCAGACCGTGAAGCTGATGCAAACCTACGCCGCCGAGCGGGGAGTCAACCTCCAGCTCCGGCTTCCCGGCCCTGAAGCCTCAACCCTCACCCCGCAACTGGCTGCCGACGGCAAGGCGCTCCAGCAGGCCCTGGTTAATCTGATTGATAACGCCCTCAAGCACTCCCCCAAAGGCCAAACCGTGACTGTGGGATTGGAAGAAGGCCTGCGGAATACACCCCCACGCAACACGCAACACGCAACAGCCCTCCTGCTCTGGGTCGAAGACCACGGCGAAGGCATCCCGGCCTCCGAGCACGAGCGCATCTTCGAGCGCTTCTACCGGCGCGGCTCCGAGCTGCGGCGCCAGACCCAGGGAGTGGGGATCGGTCTGAGCATCGTGAAGCACATCGTCGAGGCGCACGGCGGACAGGTCGTTGTCCGCAGCGCCCCTGGCCAGGGCAGCCGCTTCACCATCGAGCTGCCTGTGCCGTCGGCCACTGCGAACTCCGACAGCCGAAGCGCGAAACCCGAATGAAGGCCGAAATCCGAAGTCCGAAGTCCGAGACCAGCGCTGCCTTCCCGGCGGTGCTACGCCACCTTCGCATTTCCGCCCTCGGCCTTCGGGTTTCGGGTTTCGGCCCTCATTCGGATTTCGGCCTTCGGACTTCGGACTTCTTCTTATGGAACGCATCCTGATCATCGAAGACGAACTCCCCATGCGCACCGCCCTCCAAGACGTGCTGGCCGGCGAGGGCTACCGCGTGCTGACAGCGCCCGACGGCGAAACCGGCCTCCAGCGGGCCATCGAGGAGAAGCCCGACCTGATCCTGCTGGACATCATGATGCCCAAGCTCGACGGCTACGCCGTCTGCGCCGAGTTGCGCCGGCTTTCGAACCCCGTGCCAATCCTCATGCTGACCGCCAAGGGACAGGTGGAGGACCGCGTGCAGGGTTTGGATGTGGGCGCGGATGACTACCTGATCAAGCCGTTCAGCACGGAAGAACTGCTGGCTCGCGTGCGGGCGATGCTGCGCCGCGTCCAGCGGCAAACGAAGTTGCCCACAAAACTCACCCTCGGCGAAACCCGGATAGACCTGGTCAGGCAAACCGCCACGCGCGGTCGTAAAGAACTGCACCTCACCGCCAAGGAATTCGCCATGTTGCGCCTGATGGCCGAGGCGCCGGGCACGCCGGTGTCGCGCGATCGGTTTCTGGACGTCGTTTGGGGTTACACCGCTTTCCCGACCACTCGCACGGTGGATAACCACATCGCCAGCCTCCGCGGCAAGCTCGAGCCCGACCCCGACCAACCCCGCTGGATCAAAACCGTCCACGGCGTCGGGTATAAGCTCGATCTGTGAATTACCCCCCCCCAAAGACGCCAGGAAGTGGCAGTTAGTTTTTGGACTGCGGTGGCAGAGCGGAGCGACGACACCGCTTTCCGAGTGCGGTCCGGTTTCCGAAAGCGGTGTGGCGCTTCGCTTCCCACCGCAGTCCAAGCCTTCGCCGGGCCTGCGCGCGGTTGCGGCCTTGCGGAACAAAACGCCCTGGCGTCCGGACTTCTGCCGGGCCCTGTAGCTTGTTTCGCGGGCAGCTCGAATTTACAAAAGGGTGACAACTCAGCGGCGGAACACACGTCAAACTGGGAGCGAAGAATTAAGAACAAGACTCTTATGAAAACTACTGCTGCGATCCGCTGGGCACGATCTCTCATTAGCACCGGGGCTTTAGCCCGGTGTAAACGCGCGGTGGCGAGCAGGAAACTGTTTCAACAGTTTGCCCGCAAACGGGGAAAGCCGTTGAAACGGCTGCCAGCCCCCGCCGCACCTCGACACCGGGCTGAAGCCCCGGTGTTAATGAGAGGCGTTGACCTGGCGCGGGCGAGCTGCGCACTGGCCGTGATCTCGCTGCTGCTCGCGACACTCGCCCTGCCGGTCTCACCCGCCTGCGCGGCGACCAACGACCTCACTATCGCCATCCAGCGCGGGCTGTTCGAGGAGGAAGCCAATCAGAACCTGGGCGCGGCCATTCAGGCCTACCAAACCGTCGCCAGTCAATTCGACAAGGACCGCAAGCTCGCCGCCACGGCCATCTTTCGCCTCGGTGAATGCTACCGCAAACAAGGGAACACCAACGACGCCGCGGCGCAGTATGAGCGCATCCTGCGCGAGTTCTCCGACCAGCCGACGCTCGTCACCCTCAGCCGCCAGAACCTGGCGGGGCTCGGCGCCGTGCCGGCAACAGCGGCCGTCTCCGCCCAATCGCAGGCCTTCCTCGCAGCGGAAGCTGAGCGCATGGCTCTGGGGAATCAGATCAGGGCGCTCCAAGAGCTGCCGAAGGACAAGCTCCGCATTGCCGTGCAGCAGAGTTATCCGAACCCGGTCTTCACCGCACTGATGCAGAAGCTCTCAGAGGCGGAGCAGAACCTTGCCGCCCTCCAGCAGACGCATAGTTCCCAGCATCCCGTGGTGACGTCGGAAAAGGCCCGCTTGGAAGCCCTCAACAAGCAGATAGATGAGCAGGTCGAAGGTGTATTGAAGGGATTGGAGGTGAAGCGCGATGTAGCTGCAAAACTGGCGAAGGAATTCCAGGCGCAAGTGAGCGCGCCAGCCGCGACAGCCGCCCCCGTTCTCTCGGACGCCGCGCGGCAGGAGCAAAGGCGGCTGATGGAAGCAGAAATCAAACTGCTGGAGAAGCAGGTGGACTCGCAAAAGCGGCTGGTGCAGGCCGGCGGCGCCCCGTGGGACAGCACGGTGCCCACCGAGCGCGAGCTGCTGAAGCTGAGGCGGCAGTTGGCGGCGCTCGAGGCGGGCCAGCCGATTCAGATGGCCGCCGCCGAACCCGCCGCCCCCGCCGTCTCCAGCGAGGCCGACGAATTGCGGCGCATCCAGGCCCTGGTGAGGGACAGCCCGGACCTGATCAACGCCCCGCAGGCGGCGGGTGAGACGCTGCTCCAGACGGCAGCGGCCCAGGGCAAACTGGCTGTGGTGAAGCTGCTGCTGGACAACGGCGCGGCGGTGGACGGCCTGCAGCAACCGGGCCTGACGGCCCTGCATTACGCCGCCGGCAACGGTCACAAGGCCATCGTGGACCTGCTCTTGAGCAAGGGCGCCAAGCCCGGGGCTCAGACTGAGGACGGCGTCACTGCGCTGCACCTGGCCGCCCGCAAGGGTTACGAGGAGGTCGCCAAGGCGCTCCTGGCCGCCGGAGCGCCGGTAAATGCCAAGACCACAGCCAACGACCAGCGTGACCGTCCAGGCAGCACCCTGAAGTATTCGCTAATCTCGGCCGGCCAAACGCCGCTGCACCTGGCCGCGAACGCAGGTTACGCCGGGCTGGTCGAGTTGCTGCTCGCCAAGGGAGCGGACCCCGATGTCGTGGACGGCTCCGGTCGCACGGCGCTCAGCTATGCGGTGGAGCGGCATTCCCAACCGGTCGCGCAAGCCCTGGTGGCGGCCAAGGCCGATCCCAATGCCGGGTCCAGCAACCTGCCGCTGACGGTGGCCGCTTACTATGGCGAATTGCCCGCGCTGAAGCTGCTACTGGCCAGCGGCGCCGACCCCAATCTCAACACCAATATCACCCAGAACTTCAGTGGGGTGTATGGAGTGCCTCCTAATCAAATCTTCACGGCTACTCCGCTCGCCCTTGCGGTCAAGAAGAACCGCGCCGAGGCTGTGACCGAACTCATCCGGGCCAAGGCCGACCCGAACGGCTCCCTGCCCGGGGGTAACCGTCTGATCTTCGGCGCCCTGTACAACGCCCCGACGCTCAAGGCCCTGCTGGAGGGCGGGGCCGATCCGAACCTCCGCGGGCAGGAGGACAAGTCGCCGCTGCTGTGTGCAGTGGAGATAGAGGGAGGGCAGCCGGCAGTGGAATTGCTGCTGGCCTGCAAGGCCGACCCGAATGTCGGGCAACCGAAGGACGGCTGGACCCCGCTCCACGAGGCGGCAAAGCGTGGCCGGAAGGAGATTGCCGAGCTGCTGCTGAAGGCTGGCGCGGACGTGAATAGCAAGTCACAGAACGGGTCTACACCTCTGCATGCAGCGGTGTACAGCAACCAGCGAGAGGTGGCCGAGGTGCTGCTGGCCCACAAGGCCGATCCCAATGCGAAGGAGGGCGGCGAGGGCTGGACACCACTTCACTTCGCGGTGCGGGATGGCCGGCGGGAACTGGTCGAGCTGCTGCTGGCCAACAAGGCCGATCCCAACGAGCGAGACAGCAAGGGGCAAACACCGCTGGACATGGCCAAGAGCCAGTGGCCGCTGCCGCCGCCAGGCATGGGCGGGCCCTATGGGCTTCCCGGCCAGCCGCCGTCTTCTACCCCCAGGCAACCGGAGCCCAAGCCCGAGCCGATGGCCGACCTGCTGCGGCGGCACGGGGCGACGGATGAGCTGCCGGCGTTGGACCGGATTGGTGTGTCCCGCCGCGCGACGGGTTACTCGCAGTACGTGTTGACGAAGGGCGCCAACGACTGGAGCCAATTCACACTGCTGGACCTGATCGGCCTGCAATACGGTTTCCTGGCGACTTCCCCAAGCCTGGAAGAGCACAGCCGCCAATACTACAATGCCTTCGTTGACGCTGACTGGAATCCGGGCCGCCTTGTCGGTTTTCCTGACCTCGCCAATCTGCGCATTCGGCGGCCTGCGCCCGGTCATAAGACCTGGCAGGAGCAGGCGGTTGACCTGCGCCCGGTGCTGGAGTCCGGCGATTGCACCAAAGACGTGCGGGTGGAATGGGGCGACGTGGTGGAGGTCCCCGAGGCCGTGCATCCGCTGAATGAGCGGTGGCCCGGCTTCTCCCAGCAGGAACTGGGCAACCTAAGGAAATGCTTGTCGCGGCAGGTCGAGATCGTCGTCGAGGGCCGGGGGACGAATATCACACTGACACCGAAGATCGAAATGCCCTTCCCCGGGACAGGCCGTGAGTCCGTGATCACCTCCCGAACTCCGTTCTGGCTCAAGCCGGTGCTGCTCCAGTCGATGCTGGTGCTCAGTTCGTCGGACTTGTCCCGGGTGAAGGTGACGCGGCGGGACCCGGCCACGGGCGAGAAGCGCGAGTGGGTGGTGGATTGCTCGGAGGGCAAACCCGCGCCGGGGTTATGGCTCCGGGACGGGGACCGGATCGAGGTGCCGGAGAGGGGCGATGGCACCGCCGGAGTGCGCCCGTCCTCGGGCGCAGCGACGTCCCGCCAGAGTGCGGGTTTGGGAGCTCCCAGCCTGCCAGGACAATCTGAGGTTGCTGCGCCCGAGGACGGGCGCACTCCGATCCCGCCGGCGGTGATTGACCCGGCGACAGGGCTTCCAATGAGCGGCCCGTCGGTGTCGCCCAGCCAGGCGCCGCCACCGGCTCTGTCGCAGCCGGGGGCACGTCCCGCCCGGCAGATACCCGGGCGCAAGCTGCGGCTGCCTCCGGGCCAGGCGCCGCAGGCTGCCAGGACCGACCATCTGGACATCGGCGGCGTGCGTTACTCTCCCAAGGCGGACGACCCGGACCTGGTGAACGCCGGCTACCACAAGGACCCCTCGGCCAGGCCGCGGACAGGCGAGTGCTGGGAACAGCGGGCCGCATCGGAACTCAGCGGCCGGGCGGCCAACGCCGTCTGGACCGGCACCGATATGGTCGTCTTCGGCGGCGAGGGCATGGGCACCAGCTTCGCCGACGGCGCGCGCTATTGCCTGGCGGAAGACACCTGGGCCATGCTGCCGGCCAAAGGCGCGCCCTCATCGCGGACAGGTCATGCAATGCTCTGGACAGGCAAGGAAGTGATTGTCTGGGGCGGCTTCGGCGGATTACGGGGCAATAACACGAACCGCAACGACGGGGCGCGTTACAATCCCTCCACCGACACCTGGACCCCGGTCTCCACCCGCAATGCCCCGTCTGCCCGCTTCGATTTCCCGGCCGTCTGGACGGGGAAGGAAATGTTGGTGTGGGGCGGCTATACCGACGCCCACAGCCGCTACCAGGGCGCCCACGCCGATGCCTACCTCAACACCGGGGGCCGTTACAATCCGTCCAGCGACACCTGGCAGGCCATCACAACCCGTGGCGCCCCCTCCCGCCGTTCCTTTCACTCCCTTATCTGGACCGGCAAGGAGACGATTGCCTGGGGCGGCGGCAACGCCAGCAAAGTACTCAACGACGGCTACCGCTATAATCCCAACCGGGACTCCTGGACCCCGATCGGCACTGACGGCGCGCCCAGCCCGCGCTATGGCCACGTCTCCGTCTGGACCGGCAAGGAAATGATCGTCTGGGGCGGCAGCACGCGCGAGGCAGCTTCCCCGTCGGATTACCTCGAAAACGGCGCGCGCTATAACCCGGAAACGGATACCTGGAAGCCCATCTCCAGCATTGGCGCGCCGAAAGGCAGGGTCTCGGTCTCGGCGGTTTGGACGGGCACCGAGATGGTCCTCTGGGGCGGAGTCAATGACTCGCAGGACAACGGCGGCCGCTTCGTTGGCACCGGCGCCCGTTACAATCCCGCCACCGACACCTGGACGGAAATCACCACGTCCGGCGCGCCGTCGCCGCGCCTGACCAGCGTCGTGTGGACCGGCGACGGGCTGCTGACCTTCGGCGGCTACAACGGGATGCACCTGAACGAGACGTGGTATTACTCGCCGCAGCGCACGCTTTACCCGTACGCCAGGCGATGATCTTTCCGGCGGCAGCGGCCGGAAGAGGGAGCATTCCATGGCGAGGCCATGGCGGACAAATGCGTGCGCAGGTTGTGCGCCAACCGTGGTCGGGAACGCCGGCGGATGCCGACGGCGTGGGGTGACGAACCCTGCGGCTGCGGCGAAGGCTGATTTTGCTAGCGGACGGGGCGCGCGCGCGTAAGCTTCCGCGCGATGCTCAACTACATCTGGCTGGGGCTGATCGTGCTGGCCGTCATCATTGGCGGCTGCAACGACAACCTCAAAGCCGTTGCGGACAAGAGCTTCGAAATGGCCGAGTTCGCGGTGATGAAGACCGCGCTGCCGCTGGTCGGCATCATGGCGTTGTGGCTTGGCATCATGCGGCTGGCGGAACGCGCCGGCCTGGTGGCGTTGCTGGCGCGCGCCCTGCGACCGCTCATGCGCTGGCTCTTCCCCGATGTGCCCGTCGAACATCCGGCGATGGGCTCCATCCTCCTGAACATGGCCGCCAATATCCTCGGCCTCGGCAACGCTTCGACCCCCCTGGGCCTGCGCGCCATGAAGGACCTGGAGACGCTCAATCAGCGGCCCGGCACGGCCACCAACGCCATGTGCATGCTGCTGGCCCTCAATACCAGCTCCGTCCAACTCATTCCCGTCACTGCCATCGCCATCCTGGCGGCCAACAAATCCAACAACCCCACCGCCATCGTCGGCACCGCCCTCATGGCGACGATCTGCGCCGCCACCTCCGCCGTCCTCACCGCCAAGCTGCTGGGCCGGTTGCCGTTCTACCGATTGCCGCCGCTAGCCGCGCCCCCGCCAAATGAGACTCCAACGGTGGGGCCGCCGCCGGCGAATCCCAACAACGACAAGTCGCCGGTAAAGGAAGCCTCCACGCTCGTGCCGCTGCAATGGTGGGGCAAGCTCATCTTGTCGGCCTTTGGGGTGTTCTTCCTCTACCTGTTCCTGCGCCAGGCCTTCCCCGCGCTGCTGGGACTCCCGCTGTCCCCCGAAGCGGCCGGCCGGTCCACCTTTGTCTGTGTCGTGGACGCCATCTCGAAGCTGTCCATTCCCCTGATGCTCTCGATCTTCCCGCTGTATGCCATCCTGCGCGGGGTCAAGGTCTATGAGGAGTTCGTGGACGGCGCGAAGGAAGGCTTCGACGTCGCCTTGCGCATCATCCCTTACCTCGTTGCGATCCTGGTGGCAATCGGCATGTTCCGCGCCGCCGGGGGCATTGACCTCTTGAGCCGGATGCTGGCGCCGGCGATGTTGGCCATCGGTTTCCCCCCCGACTTGCTCCCGCTGGTGCTGATGCGCCCGCTGAGCGGCAGCGGCACGCTCGGCATCTTCACCGAGCTGGTTAAACAGTTCGGGCCGGACCACCTGACCGTGCGCATGGCAGGCACCATCTTCGGCAGCACCGAAACGACGTTCTATGTGCTGGCGGTGTATTTCGGCTCCGTGGGCGTGAAAAAGACGCGCTACGCGCTTCCCGCCGGAATAGTGTCCGACTCAGTCGGAGTCATCGCGTCGGTGATCTTCTGCCGGCTGGTGTTCGGGTAAGGTTGCCCGCCGCGAACGACGCGCCGGGGCCTGCTTCAGGGGGCCACTTCCTGCGGGCCTTTGCCCCCGTTCACCAGGAACAACACAGCCATACGCACCGCCAGACCATTGGTTACCTGTTGGAGAACCACAGATCGGTCGCAGTCGGCAATCTCGCTGTCAATCTCCACGCCCCGGTTGATCGGGCCGGGGTGCATGATCAGGGCATCCGGTTTGGTGCGGGCCAGCCGGGTCTTATTCAGGCCAAAAAGGCTGGCATACTCGCCAAGGCTGGGGAACATGGACTTGCGCTGGCGCTCGTGCTGGATGCGCAGCAGGTTGATGATGTCCGCCTCACGAATGGCCTCCTCCACGTCGTGGGTCACCCGGCAGCCCATTTGCTCGAACACGCGCGGCACAAGCGTCGAGGGCCCGCAGAGGGTTACTTTGGCGCCCAGCTTGGTCAGGGCCCAAATGTCCGACCGCGCCACGCGGCTGTAGAGAATGTCCCCCAGGATCGTGACATTCAGACCCTCGATGCGGCCTTTCTTCTCGCGGATGGTGAAGGTGTCCAGCAAGGCCTGGGTGGGATGCTCGTGCGCGCCGTCACCGGCGTTAATAACGCTGGCGTTGAGCACCCGGGCCAGGAAATGCGCCGCGCCCGACGCGCAGTGGCGGATGACGATGATATCAATATTGAGCGCCTCCAGGTTGCGGGCCGTATCCTTCAGGGTCTCGCCCTTCTTGAGTGAGGAGGCCTCCGCCGTGAAGTTGATGATGTCCGCCGATAGCCGCTGCTCGGAAAGCTCGAAGCTGGTGCGCGTGCGGGTGGAAGGCTCCACAAACAGGTTGATGACCGTCTTGCCGCGCAACGCCGGGACCTTCTTGATCGCTCGCTCGCCCACGGCTTTGAAGGCGCGCGCGGTATCGAGCACTGTGGTGATTTCATCCGCCGTGAGCGATTCAATGTCGAGCAGATGTTTGCGATTCCAGCTCATGGCAAGAAACGAGGCAATGAAGTCATGGAGCGGCGCAATGCGCGCACACTGGAGGTCATCCTCTTCCCATTGGTACAATACCCCATCTCTGCAGCTCTTTGTATGTGCTTCATTTCTCGAGCACGACTTCGTCCGTGCCGCCCATTTCCGCGAGCCGCACGCGGACCCTCTCGATCCGGGCCGTAGGCACGTTCTTGCCCACAAAATCCGCCTTGATAGGAAGCTCCCGGTGCCCGCGGTCAATCAGCACCGCCAGTTGGATGCACCGCGGCCGGCCAAAATCATTCAGCGCATCCATGGCCGCCCGCACCGTGCGACCGCTAAAGAGCACATCATCCACCAGCACCACCGTCTTGCCAGTGACATCGAACGGAATGACCGTGGGCTGCACATTGGGAGCAACCCGTTGATCCAGGTCGTCCCGGTGCATGCTGACATCCAGATCGCCGGTCGGCACGGCGTGTCCCCAAATCCCCGTTAGCAACGCGCCCAACCGCCGCCCCAGCGGTACCCCGCCGCGCTGGATGCCAACCACTACGACCTCGCTGCCGGCTTCATTCCGCTCGGCAATTTCATGCGCAATGCGGGTGAGGGCGCGCTGGAGAGCCAGGGCGTTGAGTATCAATGTGGAATCGGGCATGAGAGAGGTGATTGGGCACAGCAAATCCGCGGCCCGGGAGAGTAACGCAAGACCGCGGGTCCTGGCTCTAGACTCCAGACCCCGGGCTTCGCGCTTCGGGCTTTGGGTGGTGTCATGGTTCCTTGGCCGCCTCACTGGGCGGCCTTAAAGGAGCGGTGGGTATCAATGGCCTGCGGCTTGCCGGCTCCTCCGCCATTTGGAGCGATGCTTGATAATCCAGTCCGTCAGCGCCCGCTCAAAGCCAATGTCCCGACCTGCCTTCTCCGATTCAATCCACTTGTGCTTCAGAATCTCTTCGCGTTCCGCCTGAAATTCCCTGTAGAGCGAGGAGTTCTTCAGCAAATCATCTGCCGGGAGCGGCGCTTTGCTTTGGTCAGACATAATCGCGAATCCAAATAGCTTCGACCGCGGCAATGTAACAGGGCCCTGGCTGGTGACAAGCCCCAACTGCAAATTCCTGCCTGGGCGCCTCGACTGCCTGGGCAACCTTTCCATTGAACTCTTGCGGCTTCATAAGCCGGCCTTTCTTTGCGCAGCAACCTACCACAGAAATGCCTTCTTGTCATCCCGGTCAGCCAAGTTGCCGGCGCAGGGCCTGGGCGATGCTGACAAACGCCTGCCCAGCCGGCTCGTTGGGGGCCGATACCACCACCGGCACACCCCGATCACCGCCCTCCCGAATTTCCTTGAACAACGGGACCTCGCCGAGAAACGGAATAGACTGTCGTGCCGCCTCCGCTCGCCCGCCGCCGTGGCCAAAGATCTCCAAGCGCTCGCCCGAGGGGGCAGTGAAATAACTCATGTTCTCCACCATCCCTAGAATTGGCACGCTGACCTTCTGGAACATCGCGATGCCCTTGCGCACCACCCCCAACGACGCCTCCTGAGGAGTGGTCACGACCACGCCCCCGTCCAGCGGCACCGTCTGGCAGAGTGAAAGCTGCGCGTCTCCCGTGCCGGGTGGCAAGTCCACTACCAAAATGTCCAACTCGCCCCACTCCACAGCGCTGAAGAACTGCTGGATGGTCTTCATGATCATCGGCCCGCGCCAGATGACTGGCTGGTCGCCCTCCACCAGAAAACCCATGCTCATAAGCTTCACGCCGTAGTTGGCGGGCGGCACCATCTTCTCCGCCTCACTGATCGTCGGCCGCTCGTGCACTCCCATCATCAGCGGTATCGTCGGACCGTAAATGTCGCAGTCCAGCAGGCCGACCTTCGCGTCAAGTCGCTGCAACGCGCACGCCAGGTTCACTGACACGGTGGACTTGCCCACGCCGCCCTTGCCGCTGGCTACGGCCATGATTCGCCGGATGCCTGGCACCTTTTGCTGTTGCGCCCAGGGACTCTGCCCCGCCGCTGGCTGTTGCGCGCCTTGCGCATTCACCTCCACGTTCGCCTGTGTCACTCCCGGCATCGCCTTCAACGCCTGTTCGCTCTCCAGCTTGATCTGGTTTGCGATGTCCGGATTGCCCGTCGTCAGTTGCAGCGCGACACTGACCACTCCGTTGTTAACCGCAACCTGCTTCACGAGGCCAAAGGATACAATGTCCCGGCTGTAGCCCGGGTACTTGACTGCTCGCAGCGCGTTCTTGATGTCGTGGTCCGTCAGCATGTGCAGATGATTCGGTTTAACGCCGCAATGTAGGGCGAAGCAGAATGAAGTCAAAAGCATTCCCTTTGGCATTCCCCTTGGCTCTTGTCTTCGCTCATGCCCGCAACGGGCTTTGACCCCTTCCACCGAGCATGTTAGCCTGAGTGCAGGGCAAATGAAGACCTCGCTCTCCATCGGTGAATACCTCATCCAACGGCTTTACGCGCATGGGGTGCGCCATGTATTTGGCATTCCTGGAGACTACGTGCTTGGTTTCTACGACCAGCTCTTCCGCAGCAAGCTGCGCCTGATCAACACTTGTGACGAGCAGGGCGCCGGCTTTGCCGCCGACGCCTACGCCCGTGTGCGCGGCCTGGGAGCGGTCTGCGTGACTTATTGCGTCGGCGGCTTGAAGGTCGCCAACACCACCGCCGAAGCCTTCGCGGAGAAGTCTCCCGTCGTCGTCATCAGCGGCGCGCCCGGCATCAAAGAACGCGAGAAGAATCCCCTGCTCCACCACAAGGTCCGCGAGTTCGACACCCAGAAGAAGGTCTTCGAAGAGTTGACCGTTGCCTCAACCGTACTTGGCGATCCGCAGACTGCCTTCCAGGAGATAGACCGGGTGCTGCATGCAGCGCTGCGTTACAAGCGGCCCGTCTACATTGAACTCCCCCGCGATCTCGTCACGGTGCCCGGAATCCCCCACCACCAGCCCCCCGAGCTCCACGAGCGGAGCGATCCCCGGAGCCTGCGCGAAGCCCTTGCCGAAGCCGGGCAGATGATTGCCCGCGCCCGCCGGCCGGTCATTCTTGCCGACGTGGAGGTCCACCGGTTCGGCTTGCAGGATCAACTGCTTAAGCTTGCCCGCAAAACAAACATCCCGGTCGCTGCCACCGTGCTTGGCAAGTCCGTCATCGGCGAGCACCAGCCGTTCTATCTCGGGGTCTATGAAGGCGCGATGGGCCGGGAGGACGTGCGCCAGTATGTCGAGCACAGCGACTGCGTCATCCTCCTCGGTGCTTTCATGACGGACATCAACCTCGGCATTTACACTGCCCGCCTCGATCCCGCCCGCTCCATCTACGCTACCAGCGAGAAGCTCTCCATCCGCTACCACACATACGAAGAAGTACGATTTAAAGACTTCGTTCGCGGCCTGGTGCGCCTCCCTCTCCGCCGGCGCAAGCTGGGCCGGATCCCCCGCCCCGCGCAAGTCACTGTGCAGGCCGCGCGACGCGCTCCGTACCCTCGCAAGCCGCTTACCGTGCGGCGCCTCTTCGAACGCCTAAACGCCTTCCTCTCGGACCGCACGGTCGTTGTGGCTGATGTGGGCGATGCTCTGTTCGGCGCCGCGGACCTGTTCATCCGCGCGCGCACCGAATTCATCAGCCCGGCCTACTACACCTCAATGGGCTTCGCTGTGCCCGCCAGCATCGGCGCACAATTGGCCAACCCGAAGCTGCGCCCCCTCGTCCTGGTCGGCGACGGGGCCTTCCAGATGACCGGCCTGGAACTGGCCACCGTGGCCCGCTACCAGCTCAACCCCATCGTCGTGCTGCTCAATAACGGCGGTTACGGCACCGAACGGCACATGCAGGACGGCCCTTACAACGATGTCTGGCCGTGGCGATACCATCGCCTGCCGGAAGTCCTGGGAACGGGGAGGGGCTTCGTCGTGGAAACCGAGGCCGAACTGGACCGCGCGCTGCTGGAGGCTGAGAAATGGACCACGAGTTTCTGCCTGCTGGAAGTACGGCTCACCACGCTCGACCGCTCGCCGGCGCTCGACCGACTGGCGGCGCGGTTGGCCCGGCGCCTATAATCAAGCCCAGCCTGTCGCACGGGGTTCTTTCCAGCATGCGTTCCCTCAGTCGTACGCTGGAAGGTTGCGCTTGAAACCACCTGCTGCCCCTGCTACCATGCGCCAGTGAATCCGAATTCTGTCGTGCCTCGCCTTTCGCCCGGCTCCTCTCAGCGGTATCTGCCGTTCATCGCAGCCGCCGGTCTTGCCCTTGCGAGTCTTGGGCTCGCCGGGTGCCGCCACACGGAGCCCTGCACCTGCACACTTCCAGCCTCAGCGGCGGCTCACATGGCAACGAAGCAGGCGCCTGTGACTGCCACCCCGAACACCAACAAGCCGGCTGCGACGGCCAAACGCTACACCTACACGCCGCGCGTATATCCAGTGGACGAGCGAGGGTTTTCGCCAGTGGACAAGGCCCTGGCCAAGGCCTACGCCCGTGAGGACATGGTAACGGATGATGCCGAGGGATCGCTCAACCCTTACGTAATGAAGGTCATTTCCGCCTATCCGCTCGACGGCTCATATCCCTATCATTGCGGTTGGACACCCCGGGAATACGACATCTACAACGGGGTGACGCAGGACCTCTGGTACAAGGGCATGGTGGTCGCCAAAGCCTACCCGGACGGATCGCGCTGCAGCTATTGCTGCGGATTCACGTTCGAGGCGTTTGTGCGGGCGATGAAGCTGCGCAACGTGCAGAAGGGACTGGACCCGGACGACTTCAACGGCATGACGTTCAGCGATCTGTTCAACCTGCTGCAGCTTTGGTACATCGAAGGCCCGGGCGACTGCGAACAGCGGGGCATCGTGGGTTACGGGCTGGGGCGCGCGATCACGGACTTCGAGGAGGTGCGACCTGGGGATTTCCTCAGCTATAGCACGACACCCTCGGGCGGCCACGCCGTCATCTTCATTGAGTGGGTTCGGGACGAGCAAAACAAAATTGTCGGCATGAAGTATTTCTCGTCCAATCTTTCGGGCTCGCGCGGCGTAGGCTATGGCACGGGCCGGTTTAGCGATTCTACGGCGAATGGGCGCGGCCTGCTCCGCAAATCGCTGCGCATTGCGCGCGTTGGGGCAATCAAGGATTATAAGGCATTTGATCGCGCGGCCATTCCGCAACGCAACGCCTACTTGCCAACCCAGCCGAACCGCTACATCTACCTGCCCGCTCCGGCCGAGGCTCCAACGCCGACGGCGGGCAATTAGCCCCGCCTGGCAGGGGTCCGGCAGCGCGCGTACACGCCAATCAGGCGTTTCCTTTACAACTTCTCTTTGTCGTAGAACAGCACCAGGGCGGCCACGACGTCGGCCTCGATGCGGAAAGTGCGGACGCAGACTCGATGGCGCCGGTTTCGCGCCTGCAGCACGAGGTCCGGCTGGAAGGTGGCCATCGCTCGCCAGACAGCATCAGAAATCGAACCATCCGGCTTCAGCAAGTCACCAGCAGTGCACTTGGCCACGACATCCCGAGGGACATTCTGGCGGATGGTAGCCAAGTCCATGCCGATAACCGCCTCGAGCATCCTCGCCACCTCGGACGACTGCCAGGCAGCAGGCCCTTCGCCAGTAGTGAAGAGGAAAATGTGGTGCAAGGCGGAGAAAGGCATGCCGGCGGCTACTTGGGGTGGAAGTGCGGGTGGCCCAGATGCTGTTTCCGGCTCGGGGGCAGGTAAGACTAGGGCCCGTGCTGCGGAAGAATCACTCGGAGACGATGCCTGCGGTTGGGCGGGAACTGGCACTGGCTCCGGTGGCGGTACGGCAACAGTTGGAGCCGCGGGGACGCCTTTCTCGGAAATGCCGGGCAGGTTGTAAAGCGGAACCCACTCCGGGAGGCCGTCATGCCAGGCCCAGTAGTCAGTGTCGAGGTACTTCTCCGCGGCGAGGTCTCGCCTGATCTGGTCGAGTGTATAGGGACCTTGCCGTTGGCCGCCAGGTTTGGATAAGTAGATTTGTACGCCTGCACCCATAGAACGAATCATTTCTCCTCCCGGCAGCAATGTCCACAAAAATTACACCGTCGCCGGCGTCGAGTTGCGATGATTGAAGCGGATACGGTATTGACATCTGGATTGGAGGGCATACTGTATATATATACAGTATGACAGGCCTAACGCGAAAACAGCAGCAGATTCTTGATTTCATCCAAAAATGGCAGCAAACGCAGGGCGCAACACCTACTTACCAGGAAATTGCCAGCCAGTTTAGTTTCCGCAGCCTCAACTCTGTAACGGAGCATGTGCGGTTGCTGCGCCAAAAGGGCTGCCTCGAATCCCAACCCGGCAAGGCGCGGGCGTTGCGCGTCACGTCCCCGCTCGCAAAGCTCCGCAACCGCATCGCGGACATTCCGCTATTTGGTTCAATTCCAGCGGGCTTGCCGCAAGTCCGCGAGCAGGATGCCGAAGGCTGCGTCTCGGTGGATGTGGAAAGCATCGGATACAAGCCAACACGGAACGCTTTTGCTTTGCGCGTGACGGGTGATTCCATGATTGGCCGGCACATTCTCGACGGCGATTTTGTCGTTCTGGAACACGGGCTGGAACCGCGCAACGGGCAGATCGTCGCCGCTCTCATTGACGGGGCAAGCACGCTCAAAACCTTTGTCCTGAAAGGCGGGAAGCCGTATTTGCGAGCGGAGAACCCGAAGTATCCCGACTTGATCCCCGCGCAAGAGTTGATGATTCAGGGCGTGTTCAAGGCGCTCATCCGAAAAGCGAAGGGATGAACGATGCCCCGCACTATTATCCATCTCGACGCCGACGCCTTCTTCGCGTCCGTTGAGCAAGCCGCCGACACGCGGCTGCGGGGCAAGCCCGTCGCTGTCGGCGGCGAAAGCCGCGGCATCATTGCTTCGGCTTCCTACGAGGCGCGCCAGTTCGGCATCTACACGCCGATGCCCACAGCCAGGGCGCGAAAACTGTGCCCGAAGCTCATCGTGCTCCCCGGCGACTATGAACGCTACGAGCAATTTTCCAACTGGATGTTTGGCTACGCCTACGATTTCACGCCGAGCGTGGAGCAGACTTCGATTGACGAAGGCTATTTCGACATCACTGCCAACCGCAGCGCACCGTCTGTCGCAATTGCATTGACCATCAGCAAGGCAATCCGCCAATCGCTGAAAATCACCGTCAGCGAGGGCATCGGCTCGAACAAGCTCGTCAGCCAGATTGCGTCCAAGCTCAACAAGCCCGCCGCGCTGCAAACTGTGCCCCCGGGACAGGAGAAACAATTTCTTCGTCCACTGCCGAATTGCTGGTTGCCGGGCATCGGGCCGAAAACCGCCGCGCGGTTGAACGCGGCGGGGCTCGCGGACATCGGGCAGATTGCCGCAACGCCCGTTGACCTGCTCGCGCTGCCCCTGGGCAATCAGGCGCCCGTCCTGCGGCAGTTCGCCAACGGGGTGGACGACCGCCCGCTGGTTCCCGCCAGTGCACCGCAGAAATCATACAGCCAGCAGGAAACGTTCAGCCAGGACGTGACGGACGAGGAATACGTCGAGGCCGTGCTGCGGCGCATGGCCGACCGTTTGTTTGCCACGGTGCGCGAGGAGGACCGAAGTGTGCGCACGCTGGCCGTGAAGGTGCGTTACAACGACCGCGATGAAAACCAGCGCGCCGAAAGCCTGGCCGAACCTACCGACCTGGAAACGGACATTTACGGGCGCTTGCGCGGGCTGCTGCGCGAGGCGTGGCAGCGGCGCGTGAGCCTGCGCATGGTGTCGCTGAAATTATCCAACGTGTACGACGGCATGTTCCGTGGCGAATTGCCGCTCGACCTCAACACCCGCAATCACGAAGCACACGAACGGCTGGCGTCGGCGCTGGACGAGTTGCGGCGCAACAAGGGTTGGTCGGTTGTTTTGCGCGGCCACGATTTGCGTCTGCGCGCCGCGCCGCAGGGTGCGGAAACGCGGGGCACGGCGTGTGGCGCACGGAATACCGCAGGATCGAGACGGCTCGCGCCGGCTGCCGCAGGGATGCGAAATACTGCCCGTTACGTGCCGCTGCGCGTTCGCAGTTACTACACGTTTCTCGACTCGACCCTTTCGCCCGCCGCGATCGTCAACCTAGCCGAACAACATGGCATGACGGCGATTGCTTTGACGGACATCGGCAATGTGCACGGCGCGGTCGAGTTCGCGCAGGCCGCGAAGCGTGCGGGCATCAAACCGCTTTTGGGCACGGAATTGCAAGTGAACGGGTATCCGCTCTTGCTCTACGTCGAATCGGATCGCGGCTATCACAATTTGAACCGGCTGTTGTCGCTCCAGGCTGAAAAGGAGGAGGAGGGCGCGGCAGCAGCCCGGCAACGCCGCCCCGTCGCGCTTGAGCACTTGGGTGGCCTCACAGACGGTCTGATAGCCGTGAGTGCGGACTTGCGGCTGGCTGAGTTGTTTCCCGGTCGTTTCTACCGGATGGCAATGAAAAGATCCTTCCCCTCATCGGCTGCGGAAAGGGAGTTTCCCATCGTTGTGTGTCCGGCGATTCGATACGCGCTGCCGGGTGACCGGATGAAATACGACATCGTGCAATCCATTCGCACGCTGACCTTGCTTCGTCAGGAGCACCCGGCCAAACGCAGGAACGGGCGGTTTCACTTCCGCGCGCCGGCAGAAATGGCCGGGGCGTGCCGCGAGCATCCCGAGTGGCTCGCACACTCGCTTGAAATCGCCGAGCGGTGCAACTTCGAGCTGCCATTCGGCAAACCGCAATTCCCCGCGTTTATTCCGCCGGACGGTTCATCGCCGCGCGAGTTCCTCCACAAGCTGGTGATGACCGGCGCGCGGCGGTGCTACCCGGCCTCGCGGCTCTCGACGCTCAGTTCCCAAATTAATCAGGAGTTGAGCATCATCAGCGCCGTCGGTTACGAAGAATACTTTCTCGTCGTCTGGAACATACTGCAGCACTGCCGCGCGCACGGCATCGAGTGGATAACGCGCGGCAGCGCGGCGGATTCGCTCGTCTGTTATTGCCTCGGCATTTCCGATGTCTGCCCCATTCGCTTCGGCCTCTATTTCCGCCGCTTTCTGAATCCGGAGCGCATGGGGCTTAACAAACTGCCGGACATTGACATTGATTTCCCGCACGACCGCAAAGACGACGTGGTGGATCTCATCTTTGCCAAATACGGCCGGGAGCATTGCGCCGTGGTGGGTGGCTTTTCGACGTTCCAGGCCCGCAGCGCGTTCGCGGACGTGGCGAAAGTGCTCGGCGTGGCTGAACGTGAAGTGCGCCGCTTCACCGACCATTTCCCGTGGAGCTTCGGCGGCGGCTGGATACCGGCGGAACACACGCCCAGCGGCGGGGCGACATTGCGCCAGTTGCTCGCCGCCAGTCCTGAAAACCGCGACCTGCCGCTGAACGAAGAACCGTTCAAGACCGCGCTGGATATGGCGGAGTTCCTGGACGGTTTCCCGCGCTACCCGAAGATGCACCCGTGCGGCGTCGTGCTCTCGCGCCAGCCGATGCACGAGCTGACGCCGACGTTCATTTCCAACAAGGGCTATCCCACCACGCACTTCGATATGGACGCCGTGGAAGCCATTGGACTGGTGAAGGTGGATGTGCTCGCGCAAGGCGGGCTGGCCGTAATGCGCGACGCGAAGGCGTCGCTGGCGGGGCGTGGGGTGGAAGTGGATCTGCAAACTTGCACTGCGCGGCAAAGGGTGACGGACACCTCTAAAAGCGCCCCTCTCTCGGCGGAGAGCCGCCCTCCCCATGAACCCCGGTTCGACGGATATTCCCCTCACTCCGACCCTCTCTCCCTCCGACGGGGAGAGAGTGCCCCCCGGACGGAGGATGGGCTGGAGCCGTGGCAAGCCCCGCAGGTTTGGGAAACGATTTCCAGCGGCGGCGCCCGGGCGGTGCACCACATTGAAAGCCCGGCCATGACCAGCCTGTGCCGCCAATGCAATGTACGCGACATTGACACGCTGATTGCCATTGTGAGCGTCATCCGGCCCGGTGCGGCCAACGAAGGAAAGAAACTGGCCTTCACGCGGCGCTATCAGAAGCTTGAACCGGTGACGTATCCGCATCCGTCGCTGGAACCCGTATTGCGCGACACGTTCGGGCTGGTGGTCTATGAGGAGCACATTCTGCAAATCTGCGAAGCGTTCGCCGGCTTGCCACCCGGACGCGCGGACGTATTGCGGCGCGCGTTGAACAAACAAAAGCGCGCTGTCATCGCGGAGCTTCGAGAGGAATTCTTCGCGTCGGCCAGGGCGCGCGGACATGCGCCGGAGAAAATCGAAGAAGTATTCGGCTTGGTCACCGGCTTTGCCGGTTACGCCTTCTGCAAGGCCCATTCGACGGCGTACGGCGTTGAGGCCTACCAAGCCGCCTGGCTCAAGCACAATTACCCGGCGGAATTCATGGCGGCGGTGCTGACCAACGGCAAGGGATTTTACGACCCGCTCGTTTATGTGCTGGAAAGCTACCGGCTCGGATTGACATTTCTGCCGCCGACTGTCAATGAACCTGGGCCGGGGTTTCAGGCGGTAGCGTGTTCCCTCTCGCTCCGCAAGGAACGAACGGGGAGATCGCCAGAGAGAGGTGAAACACAAGCGCCTCCTCTTTCCAAGCCTCTCCTCCACCACGCAGAGGAGAGGAACACGACCCCAAACGCCATCCGCGTTCCATTGATCCGCGCCAAAGGACTCACCCAGCGCACGATCACACGGCTGCTGGCCCAACGCGAGTGCGGACCATTCACTTCGCTGGCTGACTTTCATCACCGGGTAAAACCGTTGCCGGAGGAACTGGAGACGATGATTCGCGCGGGCGGCTTCGATGAGTTCAGCCAATCGCGCACACGGCAGTTTTGGGAAGCCCAGCAGCTGGCGAATTCTGAAGTCCTAAGTCCTAAGTCCAAAATCGGGAATCAGAATTTAGAGTTCGATTTCGATGCGAGCACGAATCCGATTTCGGACTTCTTCATCCAGAATCCCGCTTTGCTTGGTGAACCGACGCAGCGCGAGCGGCTGGAAGCCGAAACGGAATTGTTCGGCTACGCGGTGAGCGGGCACCCGCTGGAATTGTATGACAGCGTCGCGTGGGACACGTATTGCCCCGTGGCGCGGCTGGGCGAACATACCGGCGAAACGGTGGTAACGTGCGGGCTGGTAGTCGAGCAGCGGACGCATCACCAGATCACCGGCGAGCCGATGAAATTTCTCACGCTGGCGGATTGGACAGGCATGGTGGAAACGGAACTGTTCACACGGACCTACCAAAGCTACGGCCTGGCGACCGTGCGCTATCCCGTGCTGGAAGTCACTGCAACGGTAGAGCCGTTTGAGAACGGACGGGGATTTTCGTTGCGCGTATTACGAGCAGGAAAGCCCCGGAAGCTGGTACGCGAGGCGGGGGTCGAACCCACAACCTTCGGCTCCGGAGTTCGAATTTCACCGTTCACCACACCCCGGACCGACTAATTGTTACTGCCTGCAACACTCGTTTCAGGCCCATTTCTATTGGTCCAATTGCGTGTCTGCCATTTTCAAACACCGACCGCTACCCTACGTAACTTTTAGCACTTTTGGGCAACCCTAGCCAACAAAGTGGCCAACGGAGCCAGCAACACTAGGCAACGGCTTCAGCCCACGCAATCAGCTCGCGGCACCACTGCTACTACTACGGGCCGCCGTTGTCAACCTCGCCCTCTCAACGCGCTCGGCGATCTCTTGCGCCGTCATCCTTGCCGCAGGATTGTCGGTGAGTTGCTCGACGAGTCCCGAGACGGTCGTGAAGACGCCCGCCTCCTTCTGATGCTCCATCAACCACTTCACGAACTGCGCATCCGCGGCCTGACCTTGCGGCGTGGTAGTGAGAACGGCCCGTGCGGTCTCCACTCCCTGAATCAGCGCCTCGTTCACCCTGCGATTCCGGACCTGTCTGTACCCGTGATACAGCCCCGCAAGCGCCAGCGCCAGAATGCTGCCAATGCCAGGCGCGAACGTGTTCACCACAGATCCCGCAGCCTGAATCACCGCTTCGGTCTCCGGCTTGGCGACCAGGTTCGTCACCGGCACTTGCACGACGTTCGTGTAGAACACCGGTACCAGGTTAGTCACCACCGCCGAGACCAAATTCGTCGCCACCGGCTCGCGCGACATGTACCCCGCCACCGCGCCCGTGCTCGCGTTTGTCACGTACACAACATTGGTCCGCTCCAGCACCACCGGCACCGTGTTGGTCAGCACCACCGTATTAGTGAACACATGCACCACCGGCGCGTTCGTCCACGTCACCTCCTGCTTATACGCAGCCCGGTCCAACGACGCGCACCCGCTCGCGCAGGCCACCAGCAGGGCCAGCGCCCCGGCCACCGCCGCTGCCCAAACAATCTTCTCACCACGACTCATCTTCATACTTGCTTCCTTTCCATCCGGACGAGACGCAGCTCATCCCTGCACTCCTCCAGAACTTTTGTGTTGTTGTCCAGGCAGACGATGAGCTTGGCGTTCGCCGCGCTCTGCTCCGCCACCACACCACGCAGGCTCTCTTGATAGCTGTCCCTGGCCTGCTTGTGGTCCTCGATCAGCCGCTCGTGCTGCAGCACGAAGTAACGCATCACGAACCACGCGAAGACCCCGAAGACCACCAGGCTGGCCACAAAGAGCCAGCGGTCGTTCATGGCCGCCGCGTGATCCACGCTCCTGATCAAATCCGCTGAAATCATGTTCGTCATGGCACCATCACTCGCTCCATCAGGAGCCGGTTCACTCGAAAGAACTCCATGCGGTTCGTCGCCGGGAACCACGTCGCCTCGCCCGTGACACTTCCCCAGGCCGCCAGGTTCGTGCTCCGCCCAAACACAGGCGCCAGCCGCACCCAGGCCTTGCCTGCCATCGCCGGCGGCAACGGTTTACTCTCCCACGACACCTCACTGCTGAAATCTGACTCCAGACCGTTGGTGCTATACGCCGTTGCCGCGAAGAACCAACGCCCGCGCCACGGCAACACCACCGACTGCGTCAGCACCAGGCCCGCGTTGGTCACGAACGGATACGACCGCGTA
>DAOTCE010000029.1 GCA_035452965.1 Candidatus Paceibacterota bacterium
CGGGTGTGCATTGGACTCTAACCAACTAGTCAGTGCGCCCTGCCGGGCGCACCCACAAAAAAATCCCCGCCCCTTGAACGGGGCAGGGATATGCGTCAGTCAACTGGCTATTGGCTACGAACTCGCCTTCGGACTCTGAACGGGCTTGCTTGCCGCTTCCCCGGCCTTCTTGGAGGCGGGACAGGAGCCCTTGGCTTCGGCGGTGCCCTTGTTGCACGTGCCGACTTTGATCTTCTCACCAGTCGCGGTCTTGGACTTATTGCAGGCCGTCTTGTCTTTAGAGCATGTGCCGTCGCCCGCCTGCAACGCAAACGACACCGCCACAACACTGAGGAGTATGACTAGTTTTTTCATATGCGCCATTAGATAGCATAACGACCAGCTTTATTCAAATTTTTATTTTCAGCCCGCCACCCCCCCCTTTCGGCGCCATCCAGCCCGCCGGCGCGAACCGCCATGCGCCCCTGCCCCTCCGTCGCCACGGCGCCCGGCGACCCGCCCGGTGCCGGGTGCGAGACCAATCCTCACTTTTCGACGACCAGCCGCCGGCGCGCGGTGGAGGTGATCGCCAATACGCCTGGATGCGTGAGCTTGCTCTCGGCGGTAATAGCGTAGTAGTGCTGCTGGCACTCGTCCGTGCGGCCAATCGGGCGGAAGCCATAGCGCGTGATGGCTTCCTTCGCCACGATGGACGGAACCGACATGAAACCCAGGCCGTTCCCCGCCAGAATATACACGAGGGCGGCGTCCTCAAACTCCCCGACCAGCCGCGGGCGCACACCCCTGGTCTGAAACCACCTTTCCAGCGAGCGGCGCAGCCCGCTGTGGGACATCGGCAACAGGGCGGGGGCTCCATTCAGCGATTTGGGAAAGCCGCGCCGCAGCTTCGCCGCCAGGGCCGGCGCGGCGCAGAACGTCACGTCACTTTCACCAAGCAAATGGTTGAAAACATTGGAGGCCACCCCGCTGGAGGCCGGTTCGTCCGCGAGCACGACATCCATCCGGTACGCCGCCAACTCGACGAGCATGTCCGAGAGCCGGGTTTCCCAACACGAAACCTGCACCGCCTGCGGCAGGCGGAATACCGGCTCAATGATGTGGTAGGTCACCAGCTTCGGCAGCGCGTCGGCCACGCCAATATGCAGCCGCAGCGGACGCCGGGTGGGGCGCTGCTTCACCGAGTTCAACAAGTCCTCCCCGAGCGAGAAGATCTCTTCCGCGAAACCCAGGATGTGCTGGCCGGTATCGGTCAGTGCCAGGTTGCGGCCCACACGGCGGAAGAGCTTTTCCCCCAGCATGCCCTCGAGGGCCTGAATCTGTGCGCTGATGGTGGGTTGCGAAACGTGGAGTTTGGCGGCGGCCCTCGTCAGGCCGCCTTCCTTGGCCACCGTCCAGAAATACCGCAGGTGGTGGTAATTCAGGAATTCCATACCGCACACCTTCTTTCACTTTAATCTATAAATCCAATCGAAAAATCGTATTGGTCTAAACGGGCGCTCGCATCGAAGTTGCGCCCATGAAAAGCCAACGTGTTTTCAAAAGCTTTAGCGCTCTGCCTCTTGATGAAGTCGCGGCCCCTGGAGCACCCGCGCCAGCCCAGGACGCCTTTGAGCCCGTGCTCATGGCGGATGCGGGCCCGGATGCGGCAGCGACACAGCTGGATCAAGTGCGTGCATCGCTTGACAAGCGCTACACCACGCCTTACGCGTTATCGTCCGATTATCGCCACTGGGGGATAAACGAATAGGAGGCCAGCCAACCAATGCTCGCTTTGAAGCGCCGTGGAGCTGGTCCGCTGCCGCTTTGGCATTGCCAAGGCGGGACGAAGACTAACCTGCTGAAAGACCCGGACACGGGCGATCCGACATGAAACAGATCAAGCGCATCGTTGTGGCGGTTGTTGGCGGCACAGTGTTGGCCGTTGGAGTCGTGCTGATCGTGCTCCCCGGGCCGGCATTCCTCGTCATCCCGGTTGGGCTGGCCATTTTGGCAGTCGAATTTGCCTGGGCCAGGCGCTGGCTCCGATCGGCGCGCGCCCTTCTGCCGCTGAATGCCGGGAGTGCTTCTTCCCCAAAAAGAAAGCAAGTGAGCTTCCAATCGCTTCGGCGCGGCGCCGCCTTTCTGCTCCGGCAGGCTCGCCGCACGTTGCTCCCGAAAAGGAAGCTCATATAACCTTTGTTTGGCAGGCCACTGCTCGCGCCCGCCAGCTACCAGCGTCTGCGCACGCGGCCGATGACCCACAAGCCAAGCAATCCCAACGCCCCGCCAAGTGCGTCCACCAGGAGGTCGCGGAGACTTCCCTCACGCGACGGGACAAACGCCTGGTGGAATTCATCGGTCGCGGCGTAGAGAACTACGAGGGCCAGGACCAGGGCCGCTTGCGACCACTGCCAGGGAGGAGTCCCCGGCGTGGGCGGCTTGCGCAACGCGCGCCAGAACAGCAGCGCCAGGACGGCGTATTCAAGCAGGTGGGCGCATTTGCGCGCGGCAATGACAATGGCGTGCACCGCCTCGTCTGAGACGTCGGGGAACAACCACCGCACGAGCGGCCCAACGATGCGGGAGGAGCGGGAAAAAGACAACTGGTCGCTGGAGGCGGAGAAGATCACGCACATCCAGACCAGCACGGGCAGCCAACGCCCAATGAGCGATCGCATTTGGGGCACAAAGCATGGAACCAAAGGGTTGCGGTTAACGGCAACTGCAAATATGTTTGGGTTGCGAAAGGGCCAGGGGCCAAACCATAATCGCAGCGCATGCTGAAACTGGGCGTAAACATTGATCACGTGGCAACACTGCGCGAGGCGCGCTATCGCGGACGCGAGCGCGGCGAGCCCGATCCCGTGGCGGCGGCGCTGGCCAGCGAAGCGGCCGGAGCACATGGCATCACCGCCCACCTCCGGGAAGATCGGCGCCATATGCAGGACCGCGACGTGTGGCGGCTGCGCGAGGTGATCAGGACGCGGCTCAACCTCGAAATGGCCAATGCGCCGGAAATTGTTGGCATCGCCCTCCAACTCAAACCGGACATCATTTGCCTGGTGCCGGAGCGGCGCCAGGAGGTCACCACGGAGGGCGGCCTGGACGTCGCTGCGAATCTGGGCGCGATCACCGAGACGCGGAAGAAGATGAACGACGGCGGGATTGAAGTGAGTTTGTTCATTGCCCCCGATCCGGCGCAAATCGAGGCCGCGGCTCGCACCGGCAGCCAGTTCATCGAGCTTCACACGGGGGCTTTCGCCGAGGCGTTTGAACATGAGGGGGAACGCCAGGCCGAGCTGGACCGATTGATAGCGGGCGCCCGGCAGGCTCACGGGCTCGGTTTGAAGGTCAACGCCGGACACGGCCTGAATTACCAGAACTTGCCGCTGATACACCGGGTGCCCCACTTGATTGAGCTCAATATTGGCCACAGCATTATCAGCCGCGCCATCACCGTCGGTCTATCCGCTGCCGTGCAGGAGATGCTGCGGTTGATGGCCAACTACCGGGAAGCCGGCCGGCCGGCATGATACTGGGCATCGGCATTGACATCATCGAGGTCGGCCGGATTCAGGCCTCGCATGAAAGGTTCGGCGAGCGGTTCCTGACCCGCATTTTGCACCCGAACGAAATCAGCTACTGCCTGTCCCACAAAGCCCCCGCGCCGTTCCTGGCGGCGCGGTTTGCCGCGAAAGAGGCGATCTCGAAGGCGTTCGGCACGGGCATTGGCGCTCAGCTCGGCTGGCAGGACATGGAGGTCGGGCGAAAGGTGACCGGCGAGCCGTTTGTCATCCTGCACGACGGGGGCCAAAAGCTCCTGGAGGCGCGGGGCGGGCGGCAGATTTTGATCAGCCTGAGCCACACGCAAACCTACGCGGCAGCCGTGGCCCTGCTCGAAGGCTGACCCGGGCAGCAAAATACGCAAAGGGAATGGCAATTGCCGCGTAGCATAAGGCTAGAGAATGGTGCCACAACTTGGCCGGAAATATGCTAACTGGCCTGCGGGGTGGGCAAACTCTCTGAGCGGCTATCCTCGGGGACAGTTTTGCAGTCCAGAATCGTCCTATGCAATTTGAGCCATGAACTCCAAAGCAGGCCTTCACACCTATTGGTCGCGCGGCGAGCAAATTCTTCGCGACTCATCCCAGAACAAGGATGTCGCCTTCTCCATCGAGGAGCGCAGGAAGCTCGGGCTTGAAGGGCTGCTGCCGCCGGCGGTGCTGACCATCCAACAGCAGGTCGCGATGGAACTGGAGCACATCTTCTCGAAATCCGATCCGCTGGAGCAATACATCGGTCTGATCGCCCTGCTCGACCGAAACGAAGTCCTGTTCTACCGGCTACTGGTGGAAAACCTCGAACGGCTCACGCCCATTATCTACACGCCGACGGTCGGCCTGGCCTGTCAGCGCTACAGTCATATTTACCGCCGCCCGCGCGGCCTGTTCCTCGTGCCCACCGACCGCGGCCAGATTGCCCAGCGCCTCCGCAATTTTGTCCAGCACGACGTCCGCCTGATCGTGGTGACCGACAATGAACGCATCCTGGGGCTCGGCGACCAGGGCGCGGGCGGCATGGCCATTCCCATCGGCAAGCTCGTCCTGTACTCCGCCGGCGCGGGCATTCATCCCTCACTGACGCTCCCCATAAGTCTCGACGTCGGGACAGACAACAGCGCCCTGCTTGAAGACCCGTTCTACCTTGGTTACCGCGGCCGCCGGCTGCGCGGCCCGGAATACGACGCGTTTGTCGAGGAGTTTGTTCAGGCGGTCAGGAACGTCTTTCCGCGCGCGCTCCTGCAATGGGAGGATTTCAAGAAGGCCAATGCCTTCCGCCTGCTCGGGCGCTATGCCGGGCGGCTGCCCAGCTTCAACGACGATATCCAGGGAACCTCGGCCGTCACGCTGGCCGGCATCTTGTCGGGCCTGCGGATCACGGGCAAGCCCTTGAGGGAGCAACGCTTTCTGATGGCTGGCACCGGCGCCGCCGGCGTCGGCATTGGCCGCCTGGTGCGCAGTGCCTTGCTCACCGAAGGCCTGACCGAGGCCGAAGCGCGACAGCGCCAGATCTTCGTGGACTCCGCCGGCGTGGTTTGGGAAGGCCGGTCGGATCTGGAGGAGCACAAGCGCGATGTCGCCCTCCGCAAAGACGAAATGGCCGCCGTGGGGCTATCCAGTCCGCCGCCCCGGCCACTCGAAGCAGTGATCAGCGCCGTCCGCCCCTCGGTCCTGATTGGCACCACCGGGCAGGCTGGCGACTTCACCCCCGCGGCCCTGCGCGCGATGGCGGACCACTGCGAACGGCCCATCATCTTCCCCCTCAGCAATCCCACCAGCAAAGCGGAGTGTACTCCCACCGAAGCGCTGCAGAACTCCGACGGCCGCGCTTTGGTGGCCACCGGTTCGCCCTTCGAGCCGGTCGCCTACCAGGGGCGCAAGCATGTGATCGGCCAGTGCAACAACGCCTTCGTGTTCCCGGGCGTCGGCTTGGGAGTCCTCATCAGTGAGGCCAGCCGCGTCACCGATTCCATGTTCCTGGCCGCCGCGCGCGCCCTGGCGGAGTTTACCGTGGAGCATCCGGCCGGCGAGGGCTGCCTCTACCCCAGCTTGCAGCACCTCCGAGCCGCCAGCCAGCTCATCGCTTTCAAGGTGGCGCAAACCGCCCGCGATGAAGGCTTCGGCCAAAGCCTCGAGGATAAAGACCTGAAAACCGCAATCGAAGACTTCTGTTGGTTCCCCGATTATCCTGCCGCCGACTCCCGCCCGCACTGGCCTAAGCACGTTGCCCGGGAGACGGCCACTGTCTGAACCCGCGACCTGAGTCAGTTAGTCGTTGGGGAACAGGCGGCGAGCGCGTATAAGCGATCGAATGCGGCTTTCGTCCCGCAGCGGCGATTGAGGGTCGAGGCTGGCAATCCGCACTCGCCCGGAGGAGTGAATGAAGAGTTTGTCTCCCAGGTAAATGCCCACGTGGACCACGCGCTCCGGTTCACCGCGGCGCGGGCGCCGACCGAAAAACAGCAGGTCCCCCTTCTTGAGCTGGCTTAGCTCAGCGTCCAGTGGTATCGCCATCCCCTGCCCCGCCTGCTTGCTGGAGTCGCGCAGCAAATCAATGCCGTTCAGGAAGAACACCGTCTTGGTGAAGCCGGAACAGTCGAAACCTTTGGGAGAGTTGCCGCCCCAGAGGTAAGGCCGTCCGATAAATTGCCGCGCCGCGCCCTCGACGTTCTCGGCGCTGGCCCGCCGCGCCTGCTTCCACGCCGCGTAATCCTCGGCCGCTGACTTCAGAAGGAACCCAGCGCGCTGGTCCGGCAGCTCCACCCGATACCAGCCTCCCTCCTCGCCTGTCCTCCGGACCAGGTCGCACAAAACCACGTCCGACACCGGCTGTGCGTCGGGCCGGGGCTGCTCCAGGATGCAGTCCTCGAGGGCAGTCACGATTAGCAGCGGCCCGCGGTTCCATGCCTCGACCTGCTCGCGCGTGCAAGGCACGAACGTGCCGTTCTGCAGCCACGACAAGTAGCCGTCTGCCGTCTGAGCCAGATACCACGAATACGCCACGCTGCTGGATCGTTTCCACACCCGCACAACCTCGCCCATCAGCACCTGCGTGCCCATCTCCGCCTTGTGCTCCGGTTGGAGCCGGCCGCTGGCGACGCTTAAGCAACCTATGCCCCACACCTGGTCGCCCAAACTTTCCTCCGGCAGCACCTTGATGCGGTCGGTGACTCTGACGCCGGCGTCGGCCATGGCCTGCACGGTATCGAGCCGGGCCTCGGCCCGGTCCACCGCGCCCGTCAAAACGAGCTCACGGCCCCGCTGCTCGATCCCCACCTCGAAAATCGCCAGGCGGCTGTCCGGCGCGTACTTCTGCCGGACCTGTTGGATGACGTCCTCCGCGGCGGAGTGCCTATCCGACTGAGGCCTGGGGCCATTGGCAGGCAAGCGCGAACAGGCGCACGGCAGGCCCGCCAGCAAGGCGATCAACCCCATGCAAAACCAGCTTTTCTTCAATGCGTTCACAAATTCAGAATCAGCACAACAGGCAAACTGGAATCCGGGCCAAAAGCCAGCATATTTGAATGCTGTGGTTGCGGCAGACGTCGCAAAAGGGAGAGGTCTCTGTTTGTGATGGACGGCGACCCGCCACGTGCGAGATGCTATAGTTGACCGCTATGAATACTGGCTGCTGTAATGCGAACCGGGTGAGGCCCTGCGTTGCCCCGGAGCGCGTGCGGTATCGAATCGCGGGCTTGATCACTCTGCTGATCCTGAATCTCGGCTGGGTTGTCGTGGCGCAAACCAACCCGGCTATCAAAACCGCGTCCCCGGGCTTCGTCGGCTCAAGCAGTTGCCGCGAATGCCACGAGAGTTTCTACCAGCTCTGGTCAACCTCCTTCCACGGTTTGGCCATGCAGCCCTACACGCCCGAATTGGCCCGGAACCAACTGACGGAACAAACGACCGAGATCGCTGCGGGCAAGTATCGGTTCCGCGCCGATCTGAAGAAAGGGGAGGTCATCGAGCGCAGCCCTGAAGGCGAACACCGCTACCGGATGGTGCAGGCGATGGGCGGCAAGAACATCTTCTACTTCCTCACCCAGCTTGACCGCGGCTGGCTGCAGGTCCTCCCCGTCGCCTACGACGTGCGCCGCAAGGAATGGTTCGATACCACCGCCAGCGCCATGCGCCATTTCGGCGACCGCCTCGACGAGGCCCTCTACTGGAAGGAGCGCCCGCTCACCTTCAACACCTCCTGCTTCAGTTGCCACGTCAGCCAGCTCTCCAAGAACTACGACCTCACTACCGACAGCTACCGCACCACCTGGGCCGAGCCCGGCATTAACTGCGAAACCTGCCACGGCCCCTCTTCCGGCCACGTGGAGCTGTTCCGCGCCCTGCCCACCAACCAGCCCCCGCCCGCCGACATCAAGCTTATCGTCACCAGCAAGCTCACCACCCAGCAGCGCAACGACACCTGCGCTCCCTGCCACGCCAAGATGTCCCCGCTCACCATGAACTTCGCCCCCGGCGACCGCTACTTCGATCACTTCGACCTGGTCGGCTTCGAGCACGCCGACTTCTACCCCGATGGCCGCGACCTCGGCGAGAACTACACCATGACTCAGTGGCATCTCAGCCCCTGCGCCAAGTCAGGCCAACTCGACTGTATCCACTGCCACACCTCCAGCGGCCGTTACCGCTTCAAGGACACTGCCATCGCCAATAACGCCTGTCTCCCCTGCCACGCTGAGCGGGTCCAAAACGCCACCAACCACACCCACCACCCGGTCGGCACTCCCGGCAACCAATGCATCTCCTGCCACATGCCCATGACCGAGTTTGCCCGCATGCTCCGCAGCGACCACTCCATGCGTCCGCCCACGCCCGCCACTACCATCGCGTACAACTCCCCCAACGCCTGTAATATCTGCCATACGAACAAGGACGCCGCCTGGGCCGACAAGCTCGTGCGCGATTGGCGCAATCGCGATTACCAAATGCCGGTTCTCGAACGCGCCGCCCTCATTGCCGCCGCGCGCAAGCAGGATTGGAAGAAGCTCCCCGACATCCTGGCCTACCTCGCGAGTCCCGAGCGCGAGGAGATTCACACCGTATCCCTCGTCCGCCTTCTCGGCGAGTGTCCCTCCGACGACAAGTGGCCTATCCTCCGCAACCTCATGTCCGACCCCTCTCCGCTCGTCCGCGCCGGCGTCGCCGAGGCCCTGGGCCAGCGTCTGGACCAACCCAACATCGCCGCCCTCCTCAAGGCCACCGGCGACGATTACCGGCTCGTCCGAGTCCGCGCCGCCACCGCCCTGTCCGGCATCCCGGAGGACAGCTTCCCCAACGACAAACGTCGCCAGGTCCGCGCCGCCACGGCTGAGTATATTGACTCCATGCGCTCCCGGCCCGACGACATGGCGTCCCACTACAATCTCGGCAACTTCTACCAGGCCCGTGGCCAAATGCCCGAGGCAATTACCCAATTCGAAACCGCCATTCGCCTCCAGGCCGATGCCCTTCCGCCCCGCGTGAACGTAGCCCTCGCCTACAATGCCCTGGGCCAGAATGACAAGGCCGAAGCCAGCCTCCGCGCCGCCCTGCGCCTCGCCCCGACCAACGCCGCCACTCACCTCAACCTCGGAATGTTGATGGCTGAGGTCGGCAAGATGCCGGAGGCGGAACAAGCGTTCCGCGCAGCCTTCCAGGCCGACCCCAGGACGGGCCAGGCCGCCTACAACCTGGGTGTCCTGTTATTCAAGGATCGTCCAGCCGAAGCGCTCACCTGGTGCCGCCGGGCGGCCGAACTCCGCCCCGACAACGCGCAGTACGGTTACACTTATGCCTTCTACCTCTACCGCGCTGGCCAACTCGACCAGGCCCTGGACACGCTTCGCCAGGTGCGCCAGCGCCATTCTGACCACCAGGACAGCCTTTTGCTCGAACGCCAAATTCAGCAGGAGCGAGCGCAGAAGCGCGATGACACCCAGGGCCGATAATTCCATGCCTGGGAATCAAGCAGGCAAATCGCAGCATCCCCGGGTGGGGCGCCGCAACGAATTCGACCGCACCCGCGCAACCGCAGCGCCTCCCGCCTCCCGACAATCAACCGCAACTCATGATTCTCTATAACCTCTTCCCCCTCCTTGCCGGTCCCTTTACCCGTTGGGGCGAACACTTATCGCGGGCGGCGGCCATGGGATTCGACTGGGTGTATGTCAATCCGATTCAGCAGCCAGGCGCCTCGCGCAGCCTCTATTCGGTGGCCGACTACTTCCGCTTCAACCCGGTCCTGTTGGACCCCCAGAGCTCCGCCTCGCCCGAGGATCAGGTTCGGCAGGCGGTCGCCGCAGCGCGCGTCGCGGGCTTGAAGGTAATGATTGATCTGGTCATCAACCACTGCGCGGTTGACTCCCGGTTGACCCGCGAACACCCCGAGTGGTTCGTCCGCACGCCCGACGGCCAGGTCGCGAACTCCTCCTGCCAGCACAATGGCGAGAAGGTCGTCTGGAAGGACCTGGCCCAGTTCGATCACCATCACACGCGCGACCCGGAAGGCCTTTACCGCTACTGCCTGAGCGTGATCGAGCATCTGCTGGCGCTCGGGTTCGAGGGCTTCCGCTGCGACGCCGCCTACCAGGTCCCGCGAAACTTCTGGCATCGGCTCATCCGGGAAATCAAGTCCAGCCATCACGGCACTTGTTTCGTCGCAGAAACCCTCGGCTGCTCCGCCGATCAGACCCTGGACACCGCCCGCGCCGGCTTTGACTACGTGTTCAACAGTTCCAAGTGGTGGGACTTCGAGAGTTGGTGGCTGATCGAACAGTACAACCTCATCCGCGAGACGACACGCTCCATCAGTTTCCCGGAGAGCCATGACACCCCTCGCCTTTGCCAGGAGTTGGACGGCAATATCAACGGCCTCAAACAGCGCTACCTCTTTGCCGCCCTCTTTTCGGCGGGCGTCATGATGCCCATAGGCTTCGAATTCGGCTTCCGCAAACCCCTGCACGTAGTCCAATCCACGCCGGCAGACTGGGAGACGCCCCAGGTGGACCTGGCTTCCTACATCACCAGCGTCAACGCCCTCAAGAAGGGCCACGCCGTTTTCCACGAGGAGAGCCTTACCAGCATCCTGCCCTGCTCAAACTCGCGCATCCTGCTCATGTGGAAGGCCTCGGTGAGACACAAGGACGAAGCGCTCCTGGTTCTAAACAAAGATCCGTACCACCATCAGGAGTTCTACACCGACCACTTCCGCCACTTCGTTCAGGCCGGTGCGCCGCTGCGCGACGTGTCCCCGGAGCACGCGCTGGACTACATCCACGAACCTTTCCATTACTCGCTTCGGCCCGGCCAGGGCATTGTGCTCGTCACCTCGCGGAAGTAGGAGGAGGCCAGCGGGCGGTGGAGGGAGCATGCGCTGCTTGCGCGCCGAGACTTGAAAAGGCTTACGGACCTGCCCTGCTCCTGGCGGTCAGTTTATTGCGCCGCCTCACATTCGGCGACCTTCTGCTCGTAAAACTCGTCGGTGAGGAGTTCTTCCTCAAACAGGGCCTTTAGCTGCCTAAGCCGACCAGCAATCTGCTGCTGGGTGAACTTGGGCTTGCCGGCTGAAGAGCCGTTGACGGCGAGCGTGTCGTTGGTCCTGGGCGGGAAAACCGGCTGGACGCGCGCCAGGCGTTTGGGTTGGGGCAGGGCCGAAGGATCATAGACCAGCGCCTTCAACTCTGACGCGGGCACCAGATGTCGCCAGAGAAACGCCTGCATGCGATCTTCCGCCGGCACGGCCTCGCGCTCAACTTGCCGCTCCCCGATCCGCGCAGTGCCGGCAATGGTCAGGCTGACAGGGTCAGCGGTATCCACCAGGCTGGTCTTCACCATCAACCGTGCCACCTGTTGTGTGCCGGAGATCCAGACCGAATTGCCCCAGAATCCCACCGGGGGATTCTTCAGCGTTACTTTGATGGGCCCCGTGAACCCGTCCTTGCGAATCGCATGAACGCTGAGTTGGCCGGAAGACTTGCTGCGGAGGCTGACGCTCGAGGGCGCGACACGCAGCGCAAAATCCGGCATGGCCTCGCTAATCCTCAACCGGTAGCCATACTCCTCGCCGGCGTTTCGCGTAGTATCTCCCAAATGAACGTAATAGGTCCCGTCGGCAGGCAGCTTCACCAGCAGGCGCGAATCCGCATGATGCGTGTTCACCCCCGAGCCCGCGTCCTCGTAATCATCATTCCAGGCTAGCACCTTGCCGTCCGGGTCCGTGAGCCTGAGCACGGAATCCAGCGGGGATTCAAGCCTGCGCGCATGGACTTCCGCGGCAATCGTGTCACCGGCGCGGCCGGCGAACTGAAACACGTCCAGGTCATCCGTCTGATTCATGCGGCCGTTGACGAAGATCGGCAGCTTCACCCGCTGCGCCTGCTTCAGGGTATTGTTAGGCTCGCTCTCCTGGCAATCCGGTAGCGGGTCCAACGCAAACGGCACGCGATTAGACACCCATTTCCTGGCCGGCGCCACCAACTCATGTATCCCCGGACCGGCGTCAAGCGCGGGCGGCGCCATCTCCGCCGATTCGAGGTTCCACCCTTTCATCCGAATTGCCAGCGGAGCGCCTGCCTGGCCCCCTATCGGGAAGATGCTTGTCACAAACGGCAGCTCGCCAATGGTGATCCGATAGACGAAATCCTCGCGCCCCCGATAGATGCTGTCATAGATGTCGAGCACATACTCGCCATCCCTGGGAACCTCACAGAGGATGGTGGGGTCGGGCTTGAAACGGTAGTCGTCAGCATACGCCACCTCCTTCCCATCCGCTTCGCGGAGCACCAGCACAGGCTGAAACCAGCCGGGAACGGCGTCGGCGATATAGGGAATCAACTGCCGCGCCTGGGTGGTGATGACCAGCCGCTGGCCCCGGCGAGCGGTAAACCGATACCGGTTGACTTCACCCGAAGCGACCTGGCCGTTCAGCGTGCAGGGCAGGGTAACCCGCGACTCCACCTCCTCTGCCGGTCGTTTCCGAAGGGCCAACTCCTCTTTGCCCAACACCTGGTAGCTGCTGGTCAGCATGGGTTTGCGGCTGAACTCCGGCAATTGGCCGACATGAAAGACCATCGGGTTGGACAGCCCAACCGAGGTCCTGATCCTGAGTTCCCTCGGGCCCTGCTCTGCGTCCGGCGCAATGGTGACCTCAAGGAAAACCAACCCCGCCAAGGCAACGCTGGCTGGCCGGTTGCAGTATTCGGCAATCCGCTTCTCAATCCTGGCGATAAGATTCCGCGATTGATCGTCCTGCCCCAACGCAGCGGTCGCCTTTGCCGACGTTGCCCCCAAATCTGTTGCCTCCATCTCTGAGGCCATCATGGTTGCCTCCGCCCCCATCATCGCTGCCTCCGTCGTCGCCGGCTTGGACCGTTTCAGCCCCTTGAGTTGCTCGTTCAGTAAGGTGATCTCCTGGGGACCTATCCGCCGGTAACATTGGATGACCTTGCCGGAAACACCTGTGCCGGTGATCAGCACCTCCCTGGCGCCATCCAGGCCCTGTCCGCCCAACTTGACCGGGAAGGTCGTGCCCTGCTTGCCGCCCGCAGGGTACACGAAGCCGATATAGGCCCGCTGCTGCCCCCACGCGGGGAGCCCCGCCGCCAGCAGGGCCGTCAAGCTCAGCATCCAGAGTTCCGGCATCCTGATCAGGAGACGCCGCATCGGTTGTCGTGTCCGCATGGTTCGCTCAGGAAATCGGCTACATGATCTCAGTCAATAGCCCGCCGGACTTCACGGCTTCTTCGGCAGACGGCAGCACATGGGCATCCTGGCCCATGGGATGAGGCAGCTTGGTACTGCTGTTGATGCCGCCCAACTGGTAAATGCTGCCCAGCAAATCTACTGGATATACGGGGCGATCCTTGACCTCTTCGGCTTTCGCGTCGGAAGCCCCGACCACATGCCCGCCTTTGAACCCGCCGCCCGCCACGAGCGCGGTGAACACATTGCCGTAATGGTTGCGCCCCCCGTTCCACGGCGGCTGCCAGTCAATCTTGGGCGTCCGGCCAAACTCACCGCAACACCAGACCAAGGTGCTGTCCAGCAAGCCGCGGTCCTTCAGGTCCGCCAACAGCGCGGCCAGGCCCTGGTCCAATTGCGGGCACTGACGGCCCATGGCTTGGAAGTGGTCCTTGTGGGTGTCCCAGCCGCCCGGATAGTTGATCACGATATAGGGCACGCCCGCCTCGACCATGCGCCGGGCCGCCAGGCAGTCCTGCCCGAACGTATGGCGGCCATAGCGATCCCGCAATTCGGTCTTCTCCCGCGAGAGATCAAACACCGCGCGGCCCTCGCCCAGTATCAAATCGTATGCTTCCTTCCTGGCCTCCTCGGAGGCCGCCAATTGCGGGCTGCTGGCCATCGCGCTGCCCATCGTATTCAACTTCTGGAGCAGTTCGCGCCGGTTCTTCTGCCGATCATCATTGATGCCGCGGGCGACGACGCCCTCCACCTCGAAGCGACCGGCGTTGGGATCACCGCCGGTGGCAAACGGCTTGAACCGCGGGCCGAGGAAACCCTCCTCCGAGAACCGGCCCTGCGGGCGCGTCAGCACCACATAGGGTGGAATGAGCCCTTTGTATTCTCCGCTCCTGAGATATGCAAACACAGCCCCGACGCTCGGATACGCCAGCCGCTCGCCGGGGGTATGCGCCGTTTGCATCAGGTAGGCCGCCGTCTCGTGCCCGTTATTGCGATGCGTCATGCTGCGGATCAAAGAAAACTTGTCCGCCTGCTTCGCCAGCTTGGGAAACCACTCGCTCACCCTGATGCCGTCCACGTTGGTGGACAGGAAGTTCTTCATCTGCCCGTTGTAATCGTAGCCGGCGTCCGGTTTAGGGTCCCAGGTGTCATTATGCGACATCCCGCCCCACAAGAAGATCTGGATGACCGACTTCGCCTTGATGACGTCGGGCGCCGTCGCGGTGGCCTTGGCTGGCGTCGTCTGCTGCCCAACGCCAGCGCCGAACAGCCGGTTGTGGGCAAGCAGCAATCCGGCGGTGCTGAAGAGCCCAACGCGCAGCACTTCCCGCCGCGACATCGGCAGGTGCAGTGTCATACCGATGCCCTGCGCGAGCGAGCTTTTACTATTGGATCCATGCATCTGGCTCATAATTTTGTTCTCCTTCCGCTGCCTGTTGCTAATGGCGATAGAGAAACTCAGTGCTGTTGATCAACGCCCAGGCGATGTCCACCCAGTCCTCGCGCTTCTTCGCCGCCCTGGGCCTGGCGGGCCTGCCATAATCCTCGACCGTCTTCACCTCCGCCGGGGTTGGATAGCGCGACAGTATAGTCAGGTAGAGCTCCTCCGTCATCTCCGGCGATTTGCGGCGCGAATTGATGATCTCTTTCAACTTTGGGCCCTGCTCCAGCTTGCGCTGGATATGGCTCGAGTTGAGCAAGTGCAGCCACTGGGCGGAGAGCATCTTGTTGCCGCGCTCGTTTTCCATTCCGGTCGCGCGGGCTGAACGGCCAAACAACGCCAGGAACGTGCTCGTGATGCTGCCGTCGGCCAATGCCACCGCGGGCTGGTTCGCCGGAATGTAGGTAAACGGCTCGGGAATGGCGCTGGTGTAAAGATCCGAGGTGCCGGTGACTTGGTTGATGGCGTCAATCAGCACCTCCGCCTCCAGGCGCCGCACCGAGTAACTGCCAAAGTTGGCCTCACCTTGGGCCACATCCGTGCAAGGCCGCGAGGAGAATTGGTAGGTCTGGGAGTTGAGAATCAAACGGTAAAGGTGTTTCAGGTTGTAGCGGCTGGTGACCAGTTCCTTTTCCAGGTAAGCCAGCAGCGCCGGGTTGCCAGGAGGGTTGTCCGAGCGAATGTCATCCGGCTCATGGATAATCCCGCGCCCCAGCAGCCATGACCAGACACGGTTGGCAATGTTGCGCGTGAACCACGGGTTCCTGGGCGTAATCAGCCAATCTGCGAAGACGTCCCGCGGATCGCGTTCTGGAGACAGCTTGAGGCGGGTTCCATCAGGCAGGACCGCGGTCTGTGACGCCGCGTTGGTCCGCGCGCTGGCAGAGACGTTTGTCGCGCTATTGGTCTCCGGCGCGCCAGTGTTGAGCGGATCCCAGAAGACGACTTCCTCCTTCCACTCACGCGTCGGCTTGTAGCCGATTTGCGAGAAGCAAGCGGCCATGCCCGTCAACTGGCCTTTCGGCCAGGCATCCGCCCGTGCGCCCATGAATGTCAACGCCACCGCTGATGCGATGCCCTCCGGCGTGCGGTCCTGGATGGCGCGGTAAAAGTTCACCGGCCCAACGCGGAAATTACTGCCGCTGGACGTGAGCAGTTCCCGCGCAAACTGGTCATAAGGCTTATTCCGCGCGATGGACGCCTGCACCCAGCGATGATAGGCCTGCGCGGCGTTGGGCCACAGATTGACGGGGAACTCCGCCTTAATTCGCAGGATGTCGCCCCATTTCATCGCCCAGTACTGGGCGAACTCCTCCCGCCCCAACAGCCGATCAATCAGGATGCCGCGCTTGTTCTGGGTGTCCGGGTCTTGCAGGAACTCGCGCACCTCCTGGGCGGTGGGCAACAGGCCGATGACATCCAGATAGACCCGCCGGATAAACACCGCGTCCGAGCACAGCACAGGCTGCATCCCCAACTCCGACAACCGGGCCCGGACCAGCCTGTCAATCTGACTCTGGGGCGCAGGCAGAATCGAGGTCTCAAAGACACCCGGATCGGGTTCCGGGTTTGCGGCGTTGGCCACTACCGCCACCAGGGCGACCAACGCACTCAAAGCTACTTTCATCATCGCCTTACATCCGCGCTCTTCAGACCCGCATATATTACCGTGTTTGCTCAGCATTACCAGTGCAATTGCCAACGGCCCGTCTGCGATGGGCCATCCGCCTCCACCCGGGCCGGCTCGGGTCGGCAGCCCCCGCCTCCCAAACTGCAAGTCGAATTTGTGCCCAGCCATCTCCCCGGCTCCTCTCACCTCAGGCTTACCATAATCCCCTATACCTGGACCGAGTAGCAGCCCCGGTGCGACAACGCTGTGAAGCCTGCGACATCCCGGTGTGGTTCCCATGGGGCCCGACCCCCATGGGAACCACACCGTAGTCCCGCCGGATTGGCACCGTCCCATCGCCGTATTTGGCTTCGGAGCAGGGTGCCTCAGGCTTGGGAGGCAGGCGGAGTCAGTAATCGGGACGGCAGTCGGCAGGCGTGACCGGATACACCCGTCTTGCAGCGCATTTCTTGAGCCCAGCTGTCCGATGAGACGGTTCTAATCGATATTGTCCAGGTTGGATTCTGCATTATTGGCAGGCATTACTTCAGTGGATGTGCGATTTTACGCACCTGGCAGGTATCAAGAACGTGCATTGTTAGCTCTCGGGATGGCTTTTACAGAAGCGCCTCCTGATCTGAATTTCCAAAGCGTATCAGCGAACCAACCCCAGCAGGGAATCGAGGCCGATTTTAAGGTGCCATGGGTTTCGCGCCCGCTTGACGGCACCGGAGCCCGGCATCATGCTGGCCCGCGGAAGCACCATGAAAACTCTGCCCATTGTTCTTTGTCTTTCAATTCTTGCACGGATTGGCCTTGCCGCCGAGCCGACGCCCCTCCTTCTGGAGAGCCAGCACTTCCGCTACACCATTTCGCCCGAGGGCCGGAACGTGGCGTTTGTGGATAGCGCGACGGGCACGGATTACCTTCGCGCAAGCAACCCTTCGCCCTGCGCAATGGTGCGTGTTCGTGGCCAGGAGCGCGCTGCCACTGCCGCGACGCTTGCCGATGGTCGGATCACGCTGCAATTCGGCACTCCTGACCTCCGAGCTGTGCTCAAGGCCGAGGTGCGTTCAGCCTGTATTGTCCTTAGCGTCGAGTCCCTCAGCGGTGAAGGCATTGAGACCCTGACGTTTCTGAATGCCCCGCTAACGCTGAAAGGAACTCCCGACGAGCCTTTCGGCGCCTGCGCGCACGCTCTCAATCTGGTTACGCGCGTGGACGCGCTGCCCGCGCTGCAAAGCAGTCTGCGCGCCTCGTGCGAGAAGAAGTTCGGCCTGGCGGGTGCCCGCGTGGCCATCGTCGCCGCGCCGATGAAGCGGATGCTGCCGGCGCTGCAAGCGACCTTGGCCGACGCAAGCGAGCTGCCGGTGTGCCGGACAGCCGGGCCGTGGGCGCGCGAAGTGCCTTTCAATCACGGCTCATATCTCTTCAACTTCGGCTCTCTCACCGAGACAAATGTGGCCGACTGGATCGGTATGGCGCAAAGCCTGGGTTTCACGCAGATTGACAATCACGGCGGCGGCGCCGGGTTCTTCCGCTTCGGGAGCATGGAGTTGAACCGGGCTAAATGGCCGGACGGCTGGGACACCTGGCAGCGGATTGTGGCCCGGCTCCACCAGGCGGGCATCGGCTCGATCTTCCACACCTACGCCTTCTTCATTGATAAGCAGTCCAGGTATGTCACGCCGGTGCCGGACCGGCGGCTCGATGCCTTTCGCGCCTTCACGCTGGCCGAACCGCTCAGCGCGAGCACAACGGAAATTGCCGTGAACGAGCCCACCGCGGGTCTTACCACGGTGACGGGCTTCTTCGAGCACAATAGCGTCGTGCTCCATATCGGCGATGAGCTGGTAACGTTTGGCGGAGTCAGCCGGCAGGCGCCTTGGCGGTTTACCGGGGTCAAGCGCGGCGCGCTCGGCACCAAGGCGGCCGCCCACGAAGCAGGCGCCAAGGCCCGCCATCTCAAGGAATGCTTCGGCCTGTTTGTCCCCGATCCGGAGTCGTCGCTCTTCACGGAGATCGCGGCGAACCATGCCGACGTGGTGAACCGTTGCGGCTTTGACGGCGTTTACCTCGATGCGATTGACGGGTCTTCGATCCTGCGCGGGCCGGATGAGTGCTGGTACTGGGCGGACAAATTCGTCGTCGAGATTCAAAAGCGCCTCAAGCAACCAATCGGCATGGAAATGAGCGCGATGTGGCATCAGTTCTGGCAATACCGGACCCGCTGGCAGGCGTGGGACTATCCGCAGCGCGGGCACGTGCGCTTCGTTGACCTGCACGCGGCGGGCATCAACGGCGGGCTGCTCCTGCCGCTGCACCTGGGATGGTGGGGCTTCCAGTCGTTCAATCCGCCGCAAATCGAGCCGACTTATCCGGACGTGATCGAGAACCTCGGCGCCCGGCTGGTCGGCTGGGACGCCGGCGTTTCACTGACAGCGGGCATAGACCGCGAGACACTCCGCAACACGCCGCTGTTCCGCCGGGCGGTGGACATCCTGCGCACCTGCGAGAACTTGCGCCACGAGAACGCCTTGGACGAGTCCGTCCGCGCCAGCCTGCGCGAGCCAGGCAGCCGGTTCACGCTGGTAACGAATGCCGCAGGACAACCCCAATTTCGCCGCGTGGCGCCCCAGGAGCACGTCGTTTGCCCCGCCGAGCCCTGGACCCTGGCCTGGCAGGTCACAAATGCCTTCCAGCGGCAACCGCTGAAGTTCCGCCTGGAAGCGCTCATCTCCGCAGCCCCCATCACCGACGCGAACGCAGTGCTTTTCGCCGACCTGGCAATGGCGGACGCGGAGTCTTGGAAGGCCACCAGTGCAAACGGAGTGACGTTCGCTTTGAACCCCGGCACCAATCGAAATGACCCATGGCGCACCCTGATCGCCACGAACACCGGCAAGGTTGCCCGAAACGCCGCCTGGGTGCGCTTCGAGAAGCGCTTCAGTCCCGTGCTGAACCTGAAAGACCGCCAAGGGCTTGCCGTGGAGGTTGAAGGAGACGGTTCTGGCGCCCTGGTCGCAATCCGGCTCGAGAGCCCGCGCGCAATCGCGTTCGGAGCCATCGCCGACCGCTACCTTAAGCTGGATTTCACTGGCCGAAGAACTTTTACCCTGGTCGAGACCGAGTCCGCTCGCTGGAGTGACTATGTTTGGAACGACGGGAAACATGCCTACAACGTTTATCGGGAGACGATTGACTTTGGCGCGATCGAATCCGCCAGCATCTGGCTGCAAAACCTCCCGCCCGGTCGTAAAACCCAATGCCGCCTCGGCCCAGTCCGAGACGTAGCCTTGCAGGCGGGCCGGGTGAAGAACCCGCGGATCAGCGTGGGCGGCCACAGCGTCGAGTTCCCAATCGAGCTGGCCTCGGGAAGCTGGATCGAATGCAACGGACCCGACGATTGTGCCACCTACGCTGCCCGCGGCGAGCCACTGGGCAAAGTAATACCACGCGGCGATTGGCCGACCCTGCCGGCAGGCGTTGCCGGGGTCAAATTCTCCTGCGTAGCAGTCGAGGCGCCAGCTCCGCGCGCCCGCGTTACCGTTTCAGTCACGGAAAGGGAATAGCGGGATCAATCGGGGCAGAGGTGCGAAGCTGCATCCAAGGGACATCTCGCGGGCCCCTGGGACTGACCGGTTTGACAGGAGCCCGCGTATCCGGGTCCAGCCATTTGTGGATCTCGCTGTGCCCATCCGCAAAGGAAAGCCCACAGGCGCCGTTGTGATAGATCCCGGGATCGTTGCCCCAGATGACAGTGTTAAACACAACCAGAAAATAGCCGTCATCGAGCGTCGAGGGATTCTCATCGAGAAACACAAACGCCTGCGAAGGGGGAGGCCGAATGATCTGGGAAAGTTTCCGAAAGGTGAAATACGTGTCTTTGGTGCCCTCCGTGTACCAACTGTTCCCGTTCATATTCCCGTTCAGCGCAACGCTGCGGACGCGCGACCCCAGGATCAAGCCACCCTCGCGGGCAACGCTCTGATCCGCGGGGCACTTGTAAATGCCCAACGATTTATTGTAGCTCCACAGGAGTCCTGAGGGGGGTTTCAGCAGGTTGACATTGGTGCCGTCCCGCGGATTCACGGCGAATTGCCCGCCGATCCAACCCTTATAGACCGCGCCATCGCCGTTGGGAACGAGGTTGTCGTTGTTGTCTTGCGCGTACATCATCCAGCAGAGCTGAAGCTGCTTCAGATTGTTGAGGCACCCTATGCCTTGCCCTTTCTGTTTGGCCTTGGTCAGCGCCGGCAGCAGCAACGCCGCCAGGATGGCAATAATGGCGATAACCACCAGTAGCTCGATCAAGGTGAAACCCGCGCCGGCAAACCTGCCGCCACTTCCTCTGGCCTTTCGGGAGTGGCCGGCTCCAAGGTTAAGACGCCTGGAAATCAGAGAAGAGGATCGGCTCATGCTGTATCCTCCGCAGCAGCCGGGATATCAAACGAAGTCGGCTTCGCAGTTCGCGGCACCGTTAGGGTCTGATTCATAGCAAGCCCCCCCACAAAACGGAGCCTGAACCAGTCCGCAACCCGATAACCGGCTGTTCATACCGAACATAAGCGGCGCCAGCGGCTCGCATGAGCCAAGAGTGACAAGGCAGCTTGATTCTGCAAGCAATAACCTCATTCAATCCGGCACTGACCGGCTTCAACTCTCCCGCAAGCCGGACCAGCGCTCGGTGCCGGGCGCCCGTTTCAACCACGGCGCGAACCTCTGCCGCGGGAGGCTGGTACCCCCACCCCGAATTGAACGGGGATCAACGGTTTAGGAAACCGCCGCTCTATCCATTTGAGCTATGGGGGCAACTGCAGATCCAAGGGTAGTTACAGATTGGATTTGGCGCAAATGGTCTTTGCTGGAGGAAGGATGGCAGAATGCTGCGGCAACGGTCTCACCTGAAAACCGCGAATTTTCACTCTCAAGAGGCCAGCCCGGCGCGCGCCCACCCGGGCGCGCGCCTGGAGCATTCTCTTCACAGGCGCTTCGCGGTGCCTCAGGTGGGGGTGCGTCGGGTTCGCGCCCCTTCTATTCCGTGTGTTGTTGGCGATGCGGAGGGACAGCTACACATGAACAAGATGATGTATCCAGGGAACGGGGCGGGCCAGCCGTCATCACCACTCACCGCCTCAACATCCTCCACCTTGTGCCGCAACCAATGGCTTGCAGCTTTCAGCCAGGCCACGTTCGCAAGGTGCCTCGCGTCCCAACCCAAGCCAGCCACGGTCCAGACCCCGCCAAGGCAAACCCAACCGACGGAATACGGCGCCGCCGACAAGCGAATCCTAGTCAGTTGACACCTTGCACCGGCTTCGGGCAGCATTGCGGCATGCTTGGTGAGCCCAAGAACCAATGCTGCCTTACCCGCGCAGCGCTCCGAAGAGGCGGGCGCGCAAGAAGCAAATGCCTGCTTCCGCTTGATAGAATTCAGGGCGCGGGCAGTCTCCCCGACCTCGCCTGGTTCGGGTCCGCGGGCGTTTCCAGCACCAGCTTCCCCTTTGCGAACCATCGCGGCGCCGGGGGCAACTCAATCGGCGGCAATTTCGTTTACGAGGACGGCAGCGTCCTCAGGCGTGAATTCGGTGTGGCTGGACACATGGCCACCATTAACATCGGCACCGCCGTAGGCTGGACCGTCTCTTACCGCCCGGCCGACTTCGGCCCGGTTCCGTGGTGAACGCTGGCCTCCCGCCCCGCAGCCGCCGACGTCAGCCGGCGCAGATTCTATTCTGCGCCGCAGCAGCCATCTCCCTTGCCCAATCAGCCACCGCCGCACCCTCATCTGAAACCGACTCCGCCTGGGCGGCCCTCGACCGCCGCCCCAACCCGGCCTGGTTCGACGACGCGAAGCTCGGCATCTTCATTCACTGGAGCGTCTTCTCCGTGCCCGCCGTCGCCTGGGTTTACCCGGACAAACCCTACGGCTACGGTGGCCACTCCTGCTGGTATGGCCTCTACGTGGACCGCCTCCGGCCTCTCCGCGCGCCCGACCAGCAAGCGCTCGTCGAGGTCTTCCACCGCAAGACCTACGGCGATGTCCCCTTCAAAGCCCTCGCGCCGCTCTTCAAAGGCGAAGCCTTCGACCCCGCCCAATGGGCCGCCCTCTTCAAACGCGCCGGCGCCCGCTACGCCTTCCTCACCTCCAACTTCCACGACGGCTACTGCCTCTGGCCCAGCCCCTTTAACCCCGGCTGGAACAGCCTCGACACCGGCCCCAAACGCGACGTCCTCGGCGACTTCTCCGCCGCCATGCGCGCGGCTGGACTCCGCGCCGGGTTCTACTACTCTCTCGGCGAGTTTAACCACCCGCTGTACCAGGCCGCCCGCCAGCCCGGCGGCGACCTCCAGCCCTTCGTCCGCCAGCATCTCCAGCCCCAACTGCGCGAGGCCGTCAACCGCTATCACCCTTCCTTCCTCTATTTCGACGGCGAATGGGAGTTCCCTCTCGATGCCTTCGACATGCGCGACTTCCTCTCGTGGCTCTATAACGCCTCGCCCTGCAAGGACGACGTTGTCGTCAACGACCGGTTTGGGCGCGGCTCGCGTGGCAAACACGGCGGCGTGTTTTCCTCCGAAGCTGGCGTCCGCGAAAGCGGCACCGCCCATAGATGGTGCGAGGACCGCCCCCTCAGCCGCGGCAACTGGTCCTACAACCGTTTCGAGCGCCTGGAAGACTACCTCGGCGCCCGCGACCTCATCCATCTGCTGGTCGAAACCGTCGCCGAAGGCGGCAACCTGCACGTCGCCATTTCCCCCTCCGGCGACGGCGCCATCCCCATGATCCAGCAGGAACGACTCGTCCAACTCGGCGATTGGCTCCGGCTCAACGGCGAAGCCATCTACGACACTCGACCCTGGACCGTCTCCAACGAAGGCCCGCTCGTCGAGTCCCTCAACCCCCACCTCGACGCCAAATGGCACTGGACTGAAACCCGCCAACGCCCACTCGTCCATTACACCCGCAAAGGCTCGACGCTTTACGCCATCTGCCTCGCGCAGCCGCCCTCGCCACTCCTTCTCACCGCCGCCAAATCCCTGAATGTGCGCGCTGTCACTCTCCTCGGCACCCAGCACAAAGTCCCTTGGACCATGACCGACTCCGGCCTCCGCCTCACGCTTCCCCCCGCCCTCCCCGGCCACCACGCCTGGACCTTCCAGATCGAACAGCGCAAACTTGGCACCCCTTCTAAACCGTAGTCGCCGACGTCAGTCGGCGCACTTCCACCATGTAACCGATGTAATCCACCCACCCCACCCCATGCCCGTCAGCCCCAGCTTTCAGACCTTCGTCGTTGACCAGCTCAGCCGCGTCGTGCCGCAGGTCCGCGCCCGCCGGATGTTCGGCGGCGCCGGCCTCTACTCCGGCGACGTCTTTTTCGCCCTGATCGCGGATGACACCCTCTACTTCAGAGCGAACGACTCCAACCGCCCCGACTTCGAAGCCCGCCAGATGCCCCCGTTCCAGCCCTACGGCCCCGAGGGCGAAGTCATGCAATACTACCAATTGCCCGACGACGTCCTCGAAGACGTCGAAGCCCTCCGTCCCTGGGCCGAGAAGGCCCTCGCCGCCGCCGCCTGGGCACGTAGTTCGTGAATAGAAAATCCGACATAATCCCTCTGTGTGGTATGGCGGTTTCGCCGAAAGCGCCAGCAGTCAGCCGCCGCGGCGAGGCGGCCCGCACCGCCCCCACCGGCCAAACGCACCTGGGTATATGACAATCTCATTAAGCCCATTGTGAAACTGGGCGCGGGACCGGCGATTCCAGCGCCTCGGACATTATGAAGAAACTGCTCCTATGTTGCTTGCTGATTAAGCTGTCTCTCCCTGTCCAGGTCGGGGCTGCGGAGGGGACCAACGTTCCTGCCGCGGCCAGGCAAACCTGGCTGGCTTCGCAGGTGCCGGATTTCCGGGGCGAGGGTTTTCCGGAAATGCGCGAGCAATGGGATACCGCCGTCCAACCCGTCAGTCCCGAGAAGAACCCCGAGGTCGAGGCGGCTTTTCGGCTCGCCGAAAACAACGCGCGCCAGGCCAACGAGGCGTTTTATCGCTCGCGCAAGTTCATAGATGGATGGCTCGAATACGCCGACGCCGAAACGGGCTTGATCCCGCGCAACCTGGATCCGGAAGGCAGATTCTGGAATGGGCGCGACACAGCCGCCGACAATTACCCTTTCATGGTACTGACCGCCGCGATGACGGACCCATCACTTTTCGGAGGACGCCTGCTCCAGATGCTCCACACCGAGACGAAGCTCACCTCCAGATTGGACCGGTTGCCGGACGATTACTCCTTCAGCAAACGCGGGTGGCGGCGCGAGAACATTGAACTTGCAGAGCTTATCTTCGATGGAGCGGAATATGTGAAAGATGGCCTGCTCCCAATCACCGAATGGATCGGACGGAGTCCGTGGAGCGCTCGCGCCGTGGGTATTACCGATGACATTTGGAAGCACGCCAAAGTTGAGACAGAGTTCGGACCAATTCCGACCCGAAATCTCGAGGTTAACGGAGACCTGCTGCAAGCCTGCGCGCGGCTGTTCTGGTTCACTGGACAGCGCAAATACCTTGATTGGGCCATTCGGTTGGGGGATTATTACCTGCTCGGGGATCAACATCCCACGCGAGTGGATCACGAGCTGCGGCTCGGCGATCACTCATGCGAAGTCATTAACGGGCTTTCGGAGCTATACTTTGCCTGCGCGCACGCGGCTCCGGCCAAACGGGAAGCCTACCGCAAGCCACTGCACGAGCTCTATGATCGCCTGCTCGAAGTTGCCGTAAACGAGCACGGGCTGTTTTACCTGAAAGTCAATCCCCGGACCGGCGAGCATTCGCGAGAGCTCACGGACAACTGGGGTTACAACTACGATGGCTTTTACACGGTCTATTTGTTGGAGCAGAAGACGGAATACCGTGAGGCGGTGCGCAAAGCTCTTTCCAACCTGCGCGAGCATTACACAGGCCAGGGCGGCATGTGCCAGAGCGGCAGCGCCGATGGTTATGCTGATTCCATCGAAGGCGCGATAACACTCCTGAACCGCGAAGTGGTGCCATCGGCGGCTGCCTGGGTGGATACCGAGATCCGCACCATGTGGAGCCGCCAGCGGAGTTCCGGTGTGATCGAGGGCTGGCACGGGGACGGAAACTCGGCGCGGACCTCGCTCATGTACGCGCTTTGGAAAACGCAAGGCATCACGGTGCGGCCATGGCGGGCGGATGTGCGGTTCGGTGCTGTCAGGCACGGAAACAGGCTCCTGATCAGCATGACAGCCGATAGACCGTGGAAGGGCGAACTGGTCTTCGATATTGAACGTCATAAGCAGCACATGCGTTTGCCGCTGGACTATCCGCGCATCAACCAGTTCCCGGAGTGGTTCACGGCAAAACCCGGCACAGGCTATATCTTCACCGAACCAGGCAAGAAAGCGGGCATGGGACGACAGCAAGGCAACCGCGGGGTGGACCTCTCGGTCAGGTCACTCAATCAGGGGAAACGCGTCCATTTGGAGCCCAGCCGTGAGCTGAGGTTGATCGTTGAACCAGCCAACAGGTAAACACGCGTGCACCGCGTCCCAAAATCTCCCTGGTTCGGATCAACGGTTCACCCGCGCAACGCTCAGCATGGGCAATTGCCCCAAGAGCGAGTTCCGTGCGCGCTATCGCTCAGCTTCCAGCCAAAAGAGCGAATGGTACGGTTCAAGGGTGAGTTTTGCGCTGGCGGAGTTTGACGCCGGACCGTTGTTCCGGCAGCCAGCCAACGCCTCGACCGTTCCCTTGTGCGGGTCCCACACCTCCAATTCGAAGCTCCCTCTGAGCTTCACCGGGACGTCCACTGTGGTGCCGCCAAGGTTCGCGAAATAGAACAAGTGCCGGCCACCGGCCACCTTGTGAATGCAGCGCACGTTTTCATCAGCCGGGTATTCCACGTCAAAGCTGTCCGCCATCTTGAGCAGGGTATCCCGCAGCACCTGTCCGCCAGGGCGGGGAATGAAGCACGCCTTTCCGCCGCGGCGATTCGACGCCATCTCCGCTGTCCGGCCGTCCGGAAGAATTGAGCGCACCAGTTTCAATATCTCACGGTCTTGGTTCGGCTCGGCGGACTTGGAAGGCAGGCGGGTGGTAAAAATCACCTTCCCTCCGCTCTTATAAAAATCCCTTGCCGTTCGCATATTGCCGACGGATATCGTCCCGCACGAAGGAATGATGAGCACCCGGAAATCCTCGCGGTTCACCTTGTTCCGGAGTCGAAGGATTCCATCAGCCACAACGCATTTCTCCTCCATCACCTCCGGGTGAAGGAAGGTGAAGTCCTTGCCCGCCGTCTCGGTAAGCCAGTTCGCGACATCCACATAATCGATTTGGGCAGTCGCCGCTTTGTAGTATTCGTCGTCAGGGTCCGGCGGGCCGTCTATGTTCGAAGGGCCTTTTCGCTTATCGAAGAAGTGTTGTGCCTGCAATGAGTGAATCGGATAGAGCACCGCGATGTCGGCCACGTGCCGTCCCTCCGGTTGCAGCATCACATTCAGCCGCGCCAGAAACCTCGTGAAGTCCCGCAGATGCTCCGCGTAAAGCGGATTGCGATGCGACAACTCGGGCTTGTAGGTAACGTTGGCCGTATCGTACCACACGGCATGGGGAATCATCATGTTGATCCCCTTGGCATATTGGTCCATCGCAATCGAGTAAATCTGGTTCCAGGAGAGGTCCCCGGGCTTCCTATAGTCCGGCATCGCGCCGTAGGTTTCGGACATCACCAGAGACCTGTCCCAATTGTAAGCGGAGGAACTGATCAGCTTGTAGAACCTCTCTGCCGGGCGGCTGCCGCCGATCTTATCCACCCCTGGAATTTCAAGATGCCTGAAGGACTTGATCAGATCGCCGGAGGCGTTCACCGGCACCAACGCCTCCTCGGGCGCGGTATGCCCGGTCGCGGTGACGCCGTGCGCAACAGACCAGTCATTCGCTTCCTTGGTGAATCCCTTGGCATACAATTCCGCCCGGAAGCCAAACAAGCGGTTCCGGGCTGATTCGGTTTCCGGACCAATGTCATACCATGCCGCGGGATACAAAAGGACCGGACTGACGCCGTATTCCGCCTTAAATCTCTCGTTGAAGGAATCCGTCCACATGCGAAACCCGGCGTGAAACATGGAAGGCTCGTCAAAAAACGTTCCGCTGATGACCGTTCCAAAGAATTCCTTGAAGCGCGAATAATACGCTTCATGTGTCATCTCAATATAGTTTCGCGAGTATTCCGGGTTGAGGTAATCAACAATAGGTTCTCCGTCCTTAACACACACAAAAATCATGACCTTCCATCGCCCCGGGGGAACCTTCCATCGCAGCGATCCATTCAACACCTTGCCCGTCAAGTCCACGCGCTTCAGGCTCGCGACATTCATTGCCACGACCCCCATGAGCTTCCCCGGCGGCATTTGCTTCTCATACTCAACCGGGCCGGTCACTTCCTCCTCAGCCTTATCGAGGCGCTTGATCGTTTGTTCCGGGAATCTGAGCTTAAAGCGCGGGACACCGTCGCCGGTCGTGAAAGCCCCGCCCGATCCGCTGGGAAACCCGTATTCATCGTACAAGCTCATGGTCAGCCCTAGTTCCCTGGCCTTGTCCAACGCCGCACCGTAGATCTGGAAATAATCTTCGGTCAGATACTCGGGCCTGAAGTTCTTCTTAAACGGCAGGATGCCGAACCCGCCGTAACCGCATTTGTCCCGGAACTCCTGCATTTGGTTGGTTATTCCCTCGCGGGTCACAGTGGTGTTATTCCAGAACCAAAGCGGCCTGGGCCAAAATTTGACCGGAGGGTTATGAAATGTGTCCTTGCGAAAAACCTGTCCCGGGCATGGATTGGGATGCAGCCACAAGGTCGCCAGCAAGATCATCCAGGCATGAGATTTCATACATCTAACAAACAAGAGTCACCCTCGCCAGTAGCGCCCGGCAAACAAGTGCCCGCACAGCTTGTTTCAGAAACCGCCGCTCTATCCATTTGAGCTATGGGGGCGACTGCAGATCCAAGGGTAGTTAGAGATTGGATTTGGTGCAAATGGTCTTTGTTGGAGGGGGCGGACAGGCGGACAGCAGAATCCTGCGCCCCTACTTCCAGCGCCACCGCTATCTGCTCAAGCAGCTCTGCGCTTTGGCCCACGAAAGCCTGGCCGAATACCCGTGCAAAGATGGAATATGGAACCTCCTGCTGTCGGCTGCTGCAATGAGTGCGGGAACTTTCATGCACAGGCGCGTGCGGTGGGGGTGGCAAGGCCGCCGCTCCTGTCGGCTCAGGGTGATGCAACGCGATAAAAGCGGACGGGATAATTGCTGGCGAACGGATCCAGAAAGAAGAAGTTCGTTGTTGTGGCGGTGAAATTGGTTAGGTCCGTCCAGTTTACCGGAGGTGCCGCCAAGTTCGTAGCCGCTTGTATACGGCAGTGCTGCCCGATCTCCACCGAAATAGGTGCCGAAAGCCCGGCGGAGGTGTAACTGAACGGCAGAAGAAAGGCCGGAGCCGATGGGCTATTCGTCGCCTGAAGAGTGCGGCTGAATTCGCTGGTATCGCCCGTTACCACGTCGCTTGCGGTTGCCGAGAAGTAGTGCCCCTCAAAGTCGCCATCCATCACCAGCGAGAAGTACGCTGCTCCGTTGGCGTCTGTTTGAGCAAATGCGGTTCCGAAATAGAATTGCCCTTCGCCGTGATCGCTGGAATGCGCCACGGGGTTTCGATAGACATCTATCCAATAGTGGCGATCAGGATTGCTGCTCAGGAAGCCGGCGATGGTTGTGGCCTGGCTGTTAGCGAAAGCGTTGGTCAAAACCGGGTAGCTTTGCATGGCGTTTGGGCCCGGGATGGCGTGGGCATGGTTTGTGGTGACGCCGTCTCCGTTCAGGTCCAAGCCTAGTCCATCGTGATCGAAGATAGCGTTGCCCCGGATGGCGTTGTTCGTGGTGGCATCATCATACAGGACCACACCAATCCAGGAATGAGCGATGGTGTTGCCTTCCCCGAGCGCTATGCTTCCGATTGAGTTTCGACTTGCGCCGTTCCATAGAGCCACGTTGGCAAATGCATTGGGCAACCCGTTGGTCCCGCCCGCGTCAAGCCCCATCCAGTTTCCCACGATTGTATTGCAGTCCGAGCCCGGATCGCCAACGACCAACCCGTACGACCCGTTGCCCGAGATAAGATTGCGGGCTGAGGAGAATGCGCCTCCCAGGAGATTGGAGCTGGCGCCGCCAAAAACGGTCAGACCCGCGAACCCGTTGGGCACCGCCACGGTCCCCGTGGAGTCCGTGCCGAAGTAGTTGCCTTGAATGGTATTGTGGGAGGTGCCCGCGCCTTCGATGCGCAAGCCCTCGGAAGGTTGGCCGGAAAACACGTTCCCGCTGACCAGGTTGCTCTGTGCTCCATGGATGATGTACATGCCGGTGAATGTATTCGGCAATGGACCGGAGCCGCCCTGGTTCAAGCCGACAAAGTTCCCTTGCACGAGGTTGCCGCTGGTGCCGTGATCGCCTATCCAAAGGCCAAAGTCCGCGTTGCCTGAAATGATATTTCGCGAGCCGGGTGCGGCTCCACCTACTACGTTAGCTTTTGCATGGTTGACGAAGATTGCTCCTCCAAACTCATTTGGCACAGCGGCATTACCCTCTGCATCTGTTCCGATGTAATTGCCCAAAATGATATTGGCCCCGGTGCCTGCATCAGTGACGAAAACCCCGTACCCTTTGTTGCCTGAAATGACGTTTCGGTCTGCCGTGTTCGTTCCTCCGATTATGTTATTGCGCGCTCCCTGTGCGATCAGGATGCCCTGAAAAGCGTTGCCGGCCGGACTTGCGCCGGTGTGGTCCAGGCCAATCCAACAGCCTGCGATGGTGTTGTTGGTGGCATCGCCGTAGTGCAGCGTGATTCCGTTCCATTCGAAGCCTTGGATGGAAAGGCCCCTGATCTCGTTGGATGCAGAGTAGATGAGGAGGCCGGATGTGGCGCTAAACGTCTGTGGCAAAATCCGCGAGCCATTAACGACGATGAGAGGCCGGTCCGTGAATCCCGGTTGTGAGAAGCCATTCACCCTGATGCCATCGACAGCCAAGGGAGGCAGGAAGCCTGTCGGATAGATACTGAAGACACCATTGCTGAATCCCGGGTCGCCGGGAGGGAGGTCGAAAAGGACCTCCGAGCCGGGATTGTCTGCAACGTAATACAACGCAGCACGCATGCTTCCGGAGCCTGTGTCGGCGGTGGTTGTAACGACGTTCGTAATTGGTTCCGCCGGCGGACCGTACAAGTAGCGTATTGCGGCGCGATCACCGGAGCTGAGACAATAGTTCCCCATTCTGTATCTATACCTGTTAAGAAACGGCTGCTTTGGCTCTTGCGTTGGCAGCACACCGGGGCCCAGGGATGCAAAGTCCCAGCCGAGGTGCATCACGGATTCAAAATCATAGACACCGTTGGTGACACTCGCGGGATCTATGTCGAACCAAGAGAGATTTTCCTGCGCGTTTGCGATGTTATTTGTGAGCACCGTAATGTACTGGTCACGATCGGGACGAATGTTCTCATGCGTAAGGCCGAAAGAATGGCCCATCTCGTGACAAATCTGTGCTCGGCTGAGGCTGGAGACAGATACGACCTGTGGGCTGTCCGTACTGGAAACGCTGTTGGGTCCATTTTCATGGTATGTGAAGAGAATCCATCGGGTCTGGCTGGTGCGGGCAACAAACTTCACATTCGCAACAAGCTCCCATTCACGAAGTGCGTTCAGGTAAGTTTGCTGCTCCGCGGAGGAGAGAGTGTTTGTGAACTCGTAAGGCACGACGCCCCCGGGCCATGGGACATGTTGAGGTGATGCACCTGAGTAGAAATTTCCGGCACCTAACCTTGGTTCCGCAACGCTGCTGATCAGCATAAGAAGTACAGCAAGGCATCCCGGAGGAGAATGGCAGAGAATGGCGTTCATACGAGCCCATTATTCTTTTTGGCAGAGGGACTAATATATCTTTCGATCAATAATATGCAAACCGGACTTTATATGTTGGAAACGGTTGAAACCGTTTCCCCTGGACAGCAAGCCTCCCCCCATTGGGTTGAAACGCGGTGTTGATGAGAGTTCCTGTATACCCGCACCACCTGCATTTGCTGAAGCAGGGGTGTTAATGAAAGAGCAACGTCATGATTGGGGTCGATCCTGCGAGTGGATCGGGATGAGGTTTGAAGCGGATTCTGCGCTTGTGGCCGGTGAAGGCTGCCACGGAGATCCCCAGGGTTGTTTTCGGGAGAACCTGCTTCCGACGGTGTGGCCGTCAGGAGCACTGAAGTCATGACCTGCTGTCTGGGTCAACCGTTCCTGGGAACGCCCGCCCACGATGGTAAAATCCGTAACCGTCAAGAAGTCGGAAAACGAGCGCGCCCAACCTATGAACCGGCCTTCGACCACCCTCTCCCGCTCCCGCGGGCTAGGCACAGCGTGCAAGCCGGCGGCGGCTGGGTGAACGAATCCCAACCGGAAGCCGGATTTTCGGAAACAGTGAACAAGACCAAAGCCATGCCCAAAGCGATGACGCTGGCGGAGCCGTTTGTGGAAATACCGCGGCAGCCGACGCGCATCGGCTTAAGCCGACGGTTCGAACAACCGATAGAACCTGGCTGCATTTGTTGCCGGAACTGTAACGGGGTTGGCCGTGCCGCTCGCAGAATTTGTCCAGTTTGACGGTGACAGCACCCAGGTCTCCTGCAGAATCCAGCCGGGAGGATTTGGGGTCCAGGACACCTGCGTTTGGGTCACGCCGGCGGAAACAATGGCGAGGGTGGGCGTTGCGGTTGTTCCAGTCGCAGCCAGGCACGCGGAGAATTCGGAGGTGTTGTTGTTCGTGTCGGTGGCCGTGGCGGTAATGCTCCTGCCGCCCAACGCTCCCACCGGCAACGTAGCGGAAAACGTGTTCGTGCAATTCGCCGCGTTGGTCATGCTGATTGAACCAAGGCAAGTCTGCCCTTCTCCGAAGCCGCTGGAATCGCAACTGTCGCCGGCAAAGAACTCCATCCGGAAAACCGCGTTGGCGGCGCCCGACAAATACCCCTGGATGGTTGTGTTGCCCACGCTGCTGACGGCGTTGGTGAGCACGGGATAATTCTGCCATTGGTTCGGCAGGCCGGCGGCTGTCCCGGCACCAGCGTCAGTCCGCCAATCGTGTTGGACTGTCCACCCACCGTTATCCCCGCCAGAATGTTCGACACCGCCAGCGTCCCGGTCACGTCCGTGCCAATGAAATTGCCCCGCACCACGTTGAAGCGCGCCGTCCCGGTGATCAAGATGCCATTTTGACTGCCGGAAATGATGTTGCGCGCAGCCGTTGTGTCACCGCCGATCAGGTTGCCGCTGGATTGCAGCCGGATGCCTTGCGCGGCACTGGTATATAGCGCCCGCGCACGGTGCCGGTCCGTGCCGATGAAATTCCCCTGCACAATGTCCACCGAGATGCTGCCGCTGAGGTCCATGCCGATACTCGCGCCGGCAATGACATCGCGCGCAGCCGGAGTGGTGCCGCCAATGATCACGGCCTCCTGCACCACGGGCAACGCGGAGCCGAGAACTAATGTGTAAGGCGGCCCGGCATGTTAAATGCTATGATGTCAGGACCGAGGTTGGTGTTCGCGTCCCACATAGCCTGGCGCAGCGAACCGGGGCCGCCATCGTTGACGGTGGTGACAGTAAACGTGGCCCCCGAAGGTGACAAGGCCGTAGCGACCCAACAAGTGGCGGCGAATGTCTTCATAGCAATGGTCCCGCTCTTTGCTCCAGGTCGGCGCTGGAGGCCAGTGTTAACCACATCAGCCGCGAGGCAGCAGGACCGGTCATCAGCATTGCCACTACTGATTCTCGTCCTTAATTCGCATTGTGCAAGTGGAAGTTCAAACTGGTTCTTCCTCACCCGCGCAGCGCTCAGTACAGGCGGGCGCGCAAAAGCAAATGCCAGCAGTTCTACTGCCTGAGCAACCGAGCCAGGTTACGGACGGCTTGCTCAATCCAGTCGCTGCCGGGCAAGGCGTAGGGGCGGAAGGTTTCCAGGTAGCCTTCTTGCGCGTTGTAGAATAGCGCGCGATGCAGCCCCAGAAGGCTGGCCTTCGGATTGTCAATCAGGCTGGCCGAATCATTTGCGCTCATCTGGAAGAGCACGCGCATCTCGAATTCACTGAACGCCTTACGGCTGAGGTAGCGGTTCACGTTGTTGTAGGTATCACAAGTCGCGACCACGTGGAATCCAAGCCGCGCCCCCTCGCAAATAAGGTTGTTCAGCACCAGCGCGGGATTGGGCGGCGCTTCGGCGTCGCTGGTCGAAAAGCCGAAATCCTCCTCATAGCGCAGCTTGTTGTGCTTCTGCAGGCCGTGGATGAACAGGAAAGCCGGCGGTGCGGCCTCGGCATCCACCGCTTCGGCCCGCTGCTTCATATCCGCGGCAAGGTCCTGCAAGACCTCCGCCAGGTCGCCCGCTTTGGCCAGCGTGATCGGGTGCGGTATGGCGCGGATAACCCGCTCGATGAACTCGCGCTGCGCAGTGCCCGGCGAGGCGCCGTCGCACAGGATAAAATGCGCCGTTCCCAGCGGATACTGGCTGGCCAGGGAGATGAGCCCGATTGAAAGCATCGCCAGCATGGCCTCGTCGCGCTGCCCCACCAGCAGCAGGTTGTTCCCGCTCTGACGCTGGAAGACCGCCTCGGTGGGTCCCTTGATTGAGTTAGGGGCGCCGAGCCAGATGCGGCCCGCCGCCGACAGTTTGACAGCCGGGGCTTCCAACAGTGTCCGCAACAGCGCATTCTCGCGCACGTCCGCCGGCGCGTTCCCCTCGAACACAATCGGCCCCGGATAAAGCACGCCCTTCGCCGCTTTCCTGCCTTCCTCCTCATCCGCCTTCGCCCGGACCTTGGCCAGATAGGTCTCCCGCACCTGGTCGGGCAACCAGACCACTTGGAACGGGCTGTTGCCTTCGATCATGCCCGCCATGTCATTGTAGATGCCTTCGCCGGGGCGCGAAAGCAGACGTGGCGCGGGGTTGTTCTCGTCCATGATCAGGTAGGCGTCCGCCTCGTTGCACTGCAGGGCAATGCGGATAACCATCTGGCCCAGCGTGGTGCGGGCGACCGTGTACGCCCCACCCAACGTCTGCGAGCCCAGCAGCACATGGATCCCGAACGCCCGCCCCTGTCGCACCAAACGGTCCAGCAGCAGCGACGCGGTTTGGGAGACACGATCATCCTCAACGAAGAACTCCTGAAACTCGTCAATGAGCAGCAGCGACCGTGGAATCGGCTCCGTTCCGCCTGCCCGCATGTAACCGGCGACGTCCTGCACGCCGAGCTGGCGAAACAGGTCGCCGCGGCGCTTCAACTCCTCATCGAGGCGCTGCAAAACACTCAAGCCGAATTCGCGGTCGCTCTCGATGGCCACGACCCGCGCGTGCGGCAGTCGGTGCGTCGCATAGCACTTGAACTCGACGCCTTTCTTGAAGTCCACCAGGTAGAACTCCACCTGCTCAGGGCTGCACCATAACGCTAGGTTGGTGATGATGACGTGGAACAGGGTGGATTTGCCCGAACCGGTCTTGCCGGCGATCAGCCCGTGCTGGCAGGTCCCCTTGCCGATGGCGAGATACTGGAACTTGGTCGCGCCCGTGCGCCCGATCGGGACGCGCAGCTCCTTGGTCGTGTCCTCGCACCACACCTCCGCGTCCGGCGGCGCGACATGCGCAAAGGGCACCTCCACGCGGCTGGAATCCCGGCTGGCCTGGCCCACCTTGTTGACAAACTCGATGGCGAACTCCGGTGGCGGGGGGCGATCGAGTGCCAGATCGGTCCCGGGAATTGGTTTGCCAGCCAACAGAAACTGCTTCCCTTTGGCGCCCACGCAGACGCTGCTGCCGCGCAACTCGTCGGGGATGAACTCCGGCGGCAGCGCCTGCCGCTGGTCCCAATGAATGAGCATGTATACCCCGCAGCGCGCGCCACTTGCCGCAATGCTCAACAGGCGCTTGGCGGCGGTCTCAGTGAAGTTCACCGGGAAGTCCGCCACGACCAGGAAGTAATACTTCTCCGCGATGACACCCGCTTGCTCGTTGTATTCCGCGATAGTGGCATACTCGTTTCGCAGGTACATCTGGATGACTTTCTCCATGTGCTCATTCAAGTCAGCCAGCTTCTGCTCGATCTGGCCCGACTGCGTCCAGATGCGGCTGTTGATGATCTGCTCCTCGTGGTCGGCAAGGTGCATGATGCCCGCGAAGTTCTGCCCGAGGCCGACCGGGTCAACGATGGTGAAGTTCAGCCTTCCGGGCGGCGTGGTGGCCAGGAGGCGCAGAATGATATTGTTGAGCGCGCCGATGGCCTCGTCGTGGCCTTGCTCGGCAGTCTCGAACAAGATCGAGCCTTGCTGCGGGTAGGACAGGCAGAGCGGCACCGAGAACCGCGCCGGACCGGGCAACGCCAGACGCCGCTCCTTGAGGCTGGTTTGCGCGAGTTTCTCCAGCTCAACGTCCAATCGGCCGAACTTCGCCGCGGCGGCGAAGTCCGCGGGGGATCGCCAGGCCGCCAGCAACGGCGGTTGCCACGGCGGGAACAGTTTCTCCGCCAGCGCATTGGCCGACTGGAGTCCCTGGTAAATCGGGCCAATCGTGGTTTTCCACTCAGTCTCCAGCTTCTGCCACTCGGTTTGATAATCAGCGTTGAACTTGGCTTCCCTCTGCTCGCTGGCCTCAACCTCGCTCTTGACACGCGCTTCGGCCGTTCGCTTCAACTGCCCAAGCGTATCCGCGCGCTGGTGATCGAGCCGTTCCAGCCTGGCTCGGTGGAGCCTGTCGTTCTTCTCCAGCGCCCGGGATGCGTTCTCGTCGCCCTGCATCCGACAAGCCACCCGCCGCTCCCCAGCTTCCGCCAGCGCCCGCTTCAACTGTTGGTCCACCGTCCGGGTCGTGTCCTCGAACTCCGCCTTTGTGCGCTCCAACTCCTGCTGGCAATGCGCCTCACCCCGTTCCAGGCAGGCGTCATGCAGGCGGCGCGCCTTGCCGAGCGCGCCGGCGATCGCCGCCGCCAGCCGCCCCGCCCGGCTCCGCGCAAACAAACGCAGAATCAGGATCAACGCCAGGCTCACGGCGGCGCACAGCCCCGCTTTCCAATAGGCCGTTGAATTGAAACCCCATTGCCGCAAGAGCAGTGCGACCACGCCCAGGACGATCAGCCCCCAAAGCGGCCAGCGCTTAAACAGGCGCAACAGCAGGAACTTCCTGAAGCGCTCCAACTCCGCGCGCGTACGGCTTAGCAGGTCGCGCAGTTCCGCCAGCAGTTGTTTCTCATCAAGCGAAGGGCTGGGTGAGGTGGCCCTCTGATGGGCCTCAGGCAGGAGCCGAACGAGCTTCCGGTAACCTTTGAACGCCTTATGCGCCTCGGCTTCCACCGATGCCAGCGTGACCTCCTCCACTGCCAGGTCGGCTTTGAACTCCTCGAACGCCGAGGTCGCGGCGGCCAGCCCGGCAGAGCGGTCGCGCTCGGATTGCAGCATCTTCTTCTGCAGCACATATCTGCATGTGCCGGTCTGAGTCTCGATGTCAGCCAGGCGCTTATCCTTGCTCGCCAGGGAAGCCTTGCCGATCCACGCCTTCCGCGCCTCGTGTCTGGCCCGGACGGCTTCCGCGGCGGCGGCATAGGCGGCCTCGGCCTCGTTGGTGGCCGCGCTCATATCCGCCGCCTGCTTGGTCTGCGCGGTCTGGCGGAGCCGCTGCTCCCGGCCCGTGTGCGCGTGGAACTCGGCGTTGAGCTTCTCAGCGCGGGCCGCAAAGTCCCGAACCGTGCTCTTGAGACGCTCCAGCAGTTCGAGTGTCTTGCCGACTCCCAGGTTGCTACTCACAATCCGTCCTGATTTTGGTTAACAGTTTGTCCAGTTGCTCGATTACTGTAGCCGCCCGGTCCACGCTGGCAAAGAGTTCTTCCATGTACTTGTGCTCGAACTCAAGGCTCTTGGCGTCCTTCCAGTAATGCTTCGTATCCAGCCACTGGGCGTGCAGTTCCTTGGTAAGCCCTGCCAGCCGGGCGCTGCCGGTCTTCACGGCCGGCCCTCCGACGGCGGCTGGCCGCCCCCCGCGGGAGGCGCGCCGGTGGCGGGGGGGACAGTCCCGGCATAGGCGTCGAGCGTGTTGATCGCCTGCGTCAAGTACGCCACCGCCTGCACCATGTCATTGGCCAGGACGGTCTGCAGCTTCTCCATCTGCTTGACCAATGGGGCTGTGTGATTGTCAAACACCCGGTTCCACTGCTTGACCGTCCGCAGCTTGGCGTCCGCTTCGTCGAGGGCGCGTTTGGCCCGGTGCACCATCAATTGCTCCACTGAACCGGCCTCGCGGAAAGTGGAAAGCTTGGCGCTGAACAGCGCCTGCTGCGCCTCCTGCAACGCCTGACTGCGGCGCCGCACTTCGTTCATCCAATGACCGCGCTGGTCATTCTCCAACCAGCCTCGCATGCGCTGCACATCGGCGCTGACCTCCTCCAGCGCCGGACGCGCCTTGCTCAGGTACACGATCAGGCTCGCCCGAAACGACTCCAGGGCCTCGACCGAGGTGACATGGGCGCGGTCCGGCATGACGCTAGCGCTGGTTCAGGTACTCCTCGATGCGCTGGGCTTTTCGCAACAGGTAAGGCGTGTGCTGGTTGGAGACCTCGACGAACTTCTTCAGCGCCTTCATGGTTTGCTTGAACTCGTCGGCGAACTTGACGTGCTCCTGGTCCTGCCAGGTGTCGCCCAGCGCCGCAAACCGCGCCTGCAGCGACACAATCTTGTCCTTGAGATCGTTGTTGAATCGCTTGAGTTCCTCGGCGAAGCGCCGCACCTGCTCGGGATCCATGATTGCCTGGGCCATAATTAATGTCTCTTTCTGTTTGTGGCTCGCGAAGGGCGCCGGATGCCTGAGGCGGGCGCCCCCGACTGCTTCCAACCTGCCCTTTCTCCGCCCTTTGGGCAAATCTTAACCGCGCAGACTCACCTTGAACTGCCACCCTTCTCCGCCCAAGCCGACGCCAGCCGGAACCACCCTCAATAAGTGTTACAGTTTCAGCGACTTAACCCCCTCCGTCCGTTACCTCGCCGTATCCTCACCAGATCCACACCGTATCCACACCGTGGATACACACTTGACACCTCTTGTGGCTCCCCAAGCGCAACCCACTACAGCTAGTGGTGCCAGGGCCAGGAAAATGGCAGTGCGGGAGTTTAAGCCTTCAGGCAGTTCTCTACGGCAATGAGTGGGACCGGCTCATGTCTTCCCGAGTCTGGCCACGGCGGTCTTCATCTCACTCAAGTGGGTGTCAGCACTGGGACTGTCAGTCACATGAGCGATCTTGCCGTCCAAGCCGATGAGAAAGCTGACACGTCGGGCCATGTTCCGTCCGGTCAGCCTGACCCCGAAAGCATCGGCGATCCTGCCGTCCGTGTCTGCGAGCAGGGGAAAGTTCAGCTTGTACTTGGCGATGAACTTCTGGTGGCTGTCAGCCGAGTCGAAGCTGACGCCGACAACTTCGACCTTATCCTTCTTCAGGTCGGCCATGCCGTCACGAAAGCCGCAGGCTTCCCGGGTGCAGCCGGGAGTATCGTCCTTGGGATAAAAGTAGAGCAGCACGGCCTTCTTGCCGACGCTATCGGCTAGTTTCCAGGTCTTGCCATCCTGGTCCTTGCCCTCGATGAGCGGCGCGGCTTCGCCCACCTTGGGTGCCTGGGCCGCGCAGGCAGTGCCAACGGTGAGAACGGTCGCGCAAGCGACGGCCAGCGGAACCAGCAGGCTGAATGAGCTTATCTTCATACGTATCCTTCCATGGCAGTTATCAGACAATCATCGTGGCAAAAGCCGGGTTTGGCAAGCTGCTGAAGGCCGGGAAAGCGCAAGCCCAGGCGAAACTCTGCGCGCAAGAAGAGGTTGCCACACCCCGCCAACCAACCCTCCACCTCAACGCCTATTTGGTGGTTACTGTTCTGTCCGCGCTCCCGACACTTCCCCCTTCGAAGACCGGGACGGTGCTGCGGCCGGAGCCGGCGCAGCTTCGGCTTTCCGGGGCTGGCTGGCAGGCCGGCGGCGAAGCTTATTCTGGAACAGAAGCTGCCAGACCATGATCAGGGCCTCGCTGATGATATGGCCGGACATCTTGGAATGACCCTGAAAGCGTTCCGTAAAGATGATCGGCACCTCGACGACTCGCAGGCCTTGCCGCCACAGCTTGTGCGTCATCTCGATTTGGAAGCTGTAACCGTTGGAGTGGATTTCATCGAGCCGGCTGGCCTCGAGGGCGCGGCGCCGGAAACACTTGTACCCGCCAGTCGGGTCGGTGATGGGCATCCCCGTGATGAGCCGGACATAGGTCGCGGCGGACTTGCTGAGCATCAGGCGGCCCAGGGGCCAGTTGATGATGCGAATGCCATTGAGGTAGCGCGAGCCCAGGACCAAATCAGCGTTCCGGGCCGCCTCCAGGAACATCGGGATGTCGTCCGGGTTATGGGAGAAATCGCCGTCCAGCTCGAAGATGAACTCGTAGTCGCGCTCCAGCGCCCATTTGAAACCCGCGATGTAAGCCCGACCCAGGCCGCCCTTCTCCGTGCGGTGCAAAACATGAATCGAGCGATGCTTGGCGGCCAGTTCATCCGCCAGCTTGCCGGTGCCATCGGGCGAATTGTCGTCCACCACCAGCATGTCCACGGCAACCGGAAGGCCGAGAATCCGTTGTGCCAGCGGGAGAATGTTCTCCCGCTCATTGTAAGTCGGCACAACGACAAGTGTCTTGTTCATGCAGCTAGAGCCCGAGGATAAATAGGCGACCTTGGCGCCGAAGACAAGCGGGATTTCTCCAGCGTGTGTGCCACTCAACTCGCGGTCCGGCTCATGGCACGTCTGACTGGAGCGTCCTCAGACGCTCGGCAACCACCATGGCTTCTTGGCTGCCGGGCCGGGCCGAGGACAGAAACCGCTGGTAATATCGGACTGCCGCATTGGTGTCGCCCTTCTGGCGGGCGATTTCCGCCAACCCTTGCCAGCCCTGGTAATCTCCGGGGAATCCCTGAAGCAGCGCCTGATAGTCGGCCTCCGCAGCGTCCAGCTGGTCCGTCCGGAAATAGGCAAGGGCGCGGCCGATCCGGGCAGCGTATGTGTTGGTCAGGGACAACGAACGCGTCAGGGCTGGAATGGCGTTCGTGTAATCCCCGACCAGGTTGGAGAAAGCGCCTTTGGCAAGCAGGACGAAGGGATCGTCGGGGGTGAGCTTCAATTGCCGGTCGGTGACATGGAGCACATTGGAGTAACTATGGTACGTCGCGAATGTGGTCGCGGCTCGGTTTAAGAGGGCCACGTCACCCGGCCGTGAAGCCAGCAACGAGTAAATGATCCGCTCGGCATTGGCCGCGTTGGTCTTGACAAACCACGACCCGGCCTCGAGGAGCGCCAGTTCGGCCTGGATCGGCTCGCTGAGCGGTTGCAGCTTGGGGTCAGCCCGGATGCGGGCAACGATTTGGAGGGCCCGGTCGGGCATTCGTGTGCTGTTGAGCAATCCGCCGAACGCCAGTTGGACGGGGATCTCGCCCGGAGCCAGCGCCATGGCGCGCTCGAACTGCTGGCCGGCCTGCCGCCCGAATCCTTCCGTCGCGTAGGCCACTCCCAGTTGGAAGCAGTAAGTCGGATCATCGAACGGGCCGTTTCGGGTAAGGAGTTGGTTCCAATTGCGATACTTGCCAAGTTGATCCTGTTGGGTGTTGGAGCGAAGCACGGTCATTTTCGCGCCCGCCAGCAGGTTGCTGTTGCACTGGAGGTTGACCCGTGCGGGGACGTTATCCGCGTTAAGCTTCAGGGCCAATTCGAAGCATGGTGTGGCTGGTTGCGGACGGCCATTGCGCTGGAGCGTCACACCCCAGGAATTCAAGGCCGCGGAGTACCACGGGGCCAGTGCCTGGGCCGAAACGGGGGGCGACAGTTCGAGATGTCCCAGCTTCATCAGGCGGCCTGCAAAACCGGATTGGAGGCGTCCTGGTGGGTCCAGCAACCGCAGTAGGGGATTCACACCAGCCTCGATGGCGCGCTGCCAGAAGGCCTCGTTTTCGGCCATTTGGGTGGAAGTGAGGGGCGGGCCGGTGAAGGAATTCGTTGGGTAGGATTTCAGTTCATAAATCATGCCGCGCGGTTCCAGGTTAAAGCGTTCGGGCAAAAGCCCGAGACCCGGCTGCAAATAGAAGACACGATTGTTCTCCGTCAACCGGATCAGAAGCTGCAGGTGCTCAAGCACATTCAGCGGACCGTCGGCAGGAGATGGCAAGTCAGCGGCCAGGGTCAGTTTTGGGCCGGGGGCCAATTCGGGCCATCGCCCGGAATGCCTCCGCTCCAGGTAGGCACGGTATTCTGGCAAGGACAGCGCAGGCGTCTCCGCCAGTAGATAGCTCGCGGCGTTGGTCCCGCGGGCCAACGCAGCCTCGATCAGCGCCAGGCGCAGGGAATCCTCCGCGAGCATAACTCCACCTTCCGGGGGCAGGGATTGAACGAGCCATCCGGCATATTGGGCGAGGTGGGGCCCATTGGCGGCACGAATGGCAGGAAAGTTCTTCAGCAGCAGACCCGTCAGGGTCAGCCCAAGCAGAACATAAACAAGCGCGGGCGCCGCCCAACCCAGTGCGCGCCGCAGAATCCGGCGGCTCCGGGAATAGCGGCTGAAAACGAGCAAGAAGAAGCCGCTGTAGTAACCAATACTCAGCGCGCTGAGATAGTAGAGCGGCAGAAAGGGAAGCGCGAATCCGAGCCGGGAGCCGATGTGCCGCGGGCTGATAGGGGGATCGAAGGCAACCCAGACGCACACCAACAGCAGGAAGACATGGGAGAGGTATATAATAAGCGAGACCAGGTCGAGCTGGCCCCAGCTTTTGTTGCTGGCAAATGCGCGCCACTTTATGCTCAGTAGCAGCACCGGCAGCAGGGAAACCGCGACCAGCAGCAACGCCACGTCACGATGGCGGCGAACGAATGCGTTGGAAAGGAACAGGAGGATGTTCTTGTAGGAACTCGCGATCGCCCGCAATGCCTGCCAGAATCCGACCGTTGAATCGGGCGCAACCGCACACACCAGCGGCAGCACAAAGAGGAGCGACAGCCCGGCCAGCCCCAGCAACGCCATTCGCAGAATGAAGCGCAAGTCTGCCGCGACCGCGGGCCGGGCGGATTGCCAGCCGGACCGCTCGATGCGACGGAAGAAGCGCAGCTTGAAGAAGCTTAAGCCCCGGGTCCAGAGGACGGCCACAACGAAGAGCGGCAGGAGACCAACCATGGACCAACTATTGGCCATGGCAGCCCCGCAAACCAGCGAGGCCCGATCCAGCCATGTCCGCCGCTGATCAAGCCGATATTCCAGCAGACATCGGACAATATAAGCAAACAACAACAGGTCCAATATTTCCCCGGACGCGGCGGTGGCATTCTCCCAGAAGCTGAGTTGCAACCCCAGCGCGGTCGCTGCCAGGACAATTGGCACCCAGGCAGCAGACACAGACAGCAGCGCATGTTTGTCCTCAACCAGAACACGCTGTTCCTCCAAACGGTCATGAGGCAGCAACGCCACGGAGCGCGCCAGCAGGGCAACCGTCAGCGACGCGCCAATGGCTGTAAGGAGGTTCAGCGCCAAAGGCACGGCCTGCGCAGGCAGCAAATGGCAAGGCAGGGTGAGCAAGAACAGCAACGGCTGCGAGAGCATCGGCCGCCAATTCCAACCGTTGACCATGGCCGCCAGTTGCACGCTGCTGAGCGTCACCCAGTGGTTGAGCGTGGCCAGATAGAGCAGCAGGGCTGTCGCCGCGATGAGCCAGGGCAACCCCTTACGGAGAAAGCCGCCTTCCGTTGTCAGCGGGGCTTCCGGGATCATGCAGGTAAACTCGTGTTCATCCAACTGGTACAGGTCTCAACAGCTCAAGCGTGGGGTGGAGGAGGCCCCCTGTCAACCCAGCAGTCGGGCGTGGAACTTCCACTTTACGGCCGATGCGGCAACAAGGTCTTGAGCGGGCAGTCGGCGCAACGAGGCCGGCGCGCGCGGCAGAAGTCCTTGCAGGTAATAACCAGTTGGGCGTGGTAGTCTTGCCAGTAATCGAGCCGGGCCCGGCGCGGCTTATGATCCAGCGCCGATTCGCAGAGGCCCTGCAATTCTGCGTAGGAGCTGTCGCCCCCGCTCCAGCCATGCCGCTGAAAGATGCGCTTCGTGTAGGCATCAATGACAAAGCGGTGATGCCCCCCCGCGTAAAGCAACATGCTGTCGGCGGTCTCGGGGCCGATGCCGTGGATCGCGAGCAGGCGCTCGCGCACGGCGGCGGTGTCCCCGGCGAACAGGCGCGAGAGGTCCCCGCCAAATCCCTCGACCAACACCCGGAGGAACGAGCGCAGCCGCCGGGCCTTCACGTTGAAGTAACCCGCCGGTCGAATCAGCGCCGCCAGCTCCGATTCTCCCAGGGCAAAGAGCTTGGCCGGCTCCAACACGCGGGCAGCTTTGAGGTTCGCGATGGCGCGCTCCACGTTGCTCCAGCTGGTGTTCTGCGTGAGGATCGCCCCGACACAGACCTCGAATGGCGTCTCGCCCGGCCACCAGTGCTGATGCCCGAAATGCGCCCGCATCAATCTATAGGCGCGTCGTAACGCCTCCACCCGCGCCGGCACCGGATGACTGGACAACTTAGCCATGTGCCTGATATAGCAGCTTCACACTCCTTCGCCAGACAGAAGGGCAGGCGCCGCGGTGATGGTCATACCCTGCTGCCGTTGCCGAAGCGCCGGGTCCAACGTCAACGTCCGTCCAACTGGAGCTCCTTCAAGCGTGCGCTGACCAGCTTGGCTTCCTCGGTATCCGGCGGCGCGTTGGTCAGGTACATTCGGTAATTCCTGATGGCGGCGGGAGCGTCCTGTTGCCGGTAAGCAATCTCCCCCAGGCCGAACCATGCCTGGTACGAGCGGGGCAGCGCCTGGGCAACCGCTTCGTAATCCCGCCGGGCGGCATCGAGCTTGCCGAGTTGGAGATAAGCAATGGCTCGATTCAATTGTGCGGCATAGTTGTTGGTTTGGGCGGTGAGCAAGTGGGTGAACGGTCCAACCGCATCGTCATAGGCCTTCGACTGGAGCAGGGAAACCGCTTTGAGAAACAAGGCGTTATCATCCTCGGGCCTGGTTTGGAGCAGCTGGTTCGCGGTGGCCAAAGCGTTCGAATAGTTACCCGTGTGGATGAAGAGCCGGGCCAGCCAGTGGCGGGCATCGGTCAGATCAGGGGCCAGGGCCTGCACGCGGTTGAACTGCCGGATGGCCTGGCGGTAGAGCCCATTCCGGGCAAGCGCAACGCCAACCTGGTAACAGAAGTTGGGCTCGGCAAAAGGGCCGTCCTCCTGCAGGACCTGGTCCCATTCGCGCCGCCGGCCGAACTTGTCGGCAACAGCTTTGGCCGGCTGGAGGGCGGGCGACTGGCCGGCTTGCAAGGCCTGGTTGAATTCCTGATTGACCTGGGCTGCCACGTTGTCCGGATTCAATTCGCGCGCCAGGCTGAAGCAGTTCGCCGCTGCCTGACGCGCGCCGCACTCCTGCAATTCGGCGCCCCAATAGTTGAGGGCGCGCGAATAGCCGGCGCCAACGATTTGGGCGCGGCGGTCAGGCTCAGCCTTTAGCCGGGCAAGCGTCAGGAACCGTTGTACCGGGTTCCAGTTGGATGGAGGTTTCTTCGGCCGCAGCGCGCGAAGAACAGGCGGGAGCTGCTCCGCGATGGCCGCGTCCCAGAAGGCTTGGTTTCGTGCTATTGCCTCCCGGCTTGGGAGCGGGGCGTCCGAAACGTTGGTGCCGTACGGCTTGAGCTGGTAAACCAAGCCCTGTGCCTGCGCGTAGAATGCTTCAAGGAAATAACCGAAACTGGGATGCAGGTAATACAGGTCGTGGCCCCGGGAAAGGGTCTCCATCAGCCGTATCCGGCCCAGAACGGTGGCGCATTCCGAGAATCGGTTGCTCACCGCACCGCCCAGCTTGAACTGGGGGTGTTGCCTGTCCAGCAGCTCAAGGTAGGCCGGGTCGCCCAGGGAGGTAGCGTCGAGCAGCAAATGGGGGGATGGCTTGCCCGCGCGAGTCATGGCGGCCCGGAAGTAGGATAGCCGGAGGGGATCGTCGCTGAGGATTACACTCGCCCGCGGTGAAAGGGACTGCTCGATCAGGGCACAATACCCCTGCATGGGGTCTCGATTACCGGCCCATATCCGCGGCAGGTTGCGGTAAAGCAGCAAGCCCGGAACCGCGACCAGCAAACACCAGACGCATGCGGGGACCAGCCAGTCAACCAGTTGCGTAATCCTCCGCCGTTTTCGGGTCTGCGGAATTCGGGTTCCAAAGACGAGCAGGAAGTAACCGCTGAAGTAGCCGACGCTAAGCGCCCCCAGGTAGTAAAAGGGGAGAAAGGCAAATCCCAGGCCCCGGTGACGCGGGCTTACCGGGCAGTCGAGCGCGACCCAAATGGCAGCGATGAGAAAGGACCCGTGAATGAGATGGAGCACACTGTGGGTAGCCAGACGCACCCAGCCGCGGGAGGACGCGCGCAGCAGCTTGCCCCAGCGGGTGATTCCCATGAACAGGATGGGCAACACCGAAGTCAGGCTCAGCAGCAGAACCACGTTGCGCGGAAACCTCAACAGCAGGAACTTGTAGGAGTGCCACACCTGCCGCAGGCCGGACCAGAAATCCAGGTGGCTGGTGTGGGACAGGCTCGCGATCAGGGGCAGCAACAGAAGCAACGACATCGCGCCCAACCCGATCAACGCAAGGCGCAGGACCAGGCGGACATCGGCCTTGAGAGCGGGCGCGACGATCTCCCATCCTATTCGCTCCACGCGCTTGAGGAAGCGCACATTGAACAGGCTAAGCGGTTCGGTCCAAAGGAACGCCAGCACGAAGAATGGCAGGAATCCGGCCATCGCCCAGTTGTTGGCCAGGGCCAGGCCGTAAACGGCCGCGAACCGGTTCAGCCATGCCTGCCGTCGGTCCAGCCGGAATTCGAGCAGACAGCGCACCGCGCACGCGAAGAGCAGCAAATCCAGCATCTCACCCGCCGCCTGCACGGAGTTCTCCCAGAAGGTGAGCTGAAGCCCGCAAACGAGCACTGCCAGGACTGGGGGCAGCCAGGCGCCACGCACGGCAAGCAGCGAGAACCGGCTTCGTTCCGGCAACCGCATCACAGAGCGCGCCAGTTGCGCGAGGGTCAGCGCCGCACAGAGGGCGGCGAGCAAGTTCGCGACCGGGGCGATGACGCTGGCCGGGAGCCAACGCAGCGGATAGGTGACCAGGAAGGTCACCGGGGCGAAGACATTCGGACGCCAGTTCCAGCCGCTCAGCTCGGCCACCTGCCGCAAATTGCCCCAGGAAACACCATGGTTCAGGGTGAGCAAATAGACTCCCAACATGCCGCAAGCCAGCAGCCAGGGCAGCCGGGAGAGCACAACACCCTCCGGCCGCGCAGATTCTGCTTCGGTTGTCATCAAGTCACCACTATTGCAATCATGCTGGCATCACCGACAGGATAAGCCGCCCATTGCTGTCCGGACTCTACCAACCAGCGGCGCGAGCTTCAAATCCAAACCCCTGTTGGCTGCCAGCCATACACCCCGAAGCAGGTTGTTTCCCGGAGCGGCAGATCCGGCACACCCACGCCAGTCATTACGGCCACGGCTGACGCGGCCCAAACCGCGGCGTTGCCTCGCGCCGGGCCAAATTGTGACCTTTCGCAGGCACAGATGGAGGCAATTCGTGTCCGCTTCCTGGACGGTTGCCGACCTGCGGGGCCGGGCGCCTGCCTGCGGGCGCGCGGATTGATGATGGTTCCGCATGTGGCTCGTAAAGTGCTTTCCCCTGGTTCCAAACGGCCTGAGCCGAGAGCAGCCTTATTGGGCGGGGCTTTCCGGATCAGCCACAGAAATGCGCATTCCGCCGCACGGGACATTACGGCAACGCGGGATGCCGACGGAGAACATGGTTATGTATTTAGTCAAATCGTTGAATGCAGTGGCACCCGTTTCAAGGAAGCAACGCCCCTCCCTCATGCATGCGCGCCGCGTTTTCCAGCGGCTCTTGCTGATTAGCACGCTGACTCTGTTTGCCGCGTTCAATTCGGCTTCCGCCGATGTTCCTTGCGGCGTGACGAGCGTGCAACTCTACGCGGGAATAACCATCACTGGCGCCGTGGATCGCGTTCACGCGATTCAAACCACCACGACCCCGGCGCAACCGAATTCCTGGGTGGACGTGGCGATCCTCACCCTGCCCAGCAGCCCTTACCTGTATTTCGACACTCAGAACCCCGCCATCGGCAACCGCTTCTACCGGGCGGTCAGAGTGTCTGTCACCACCAACATGATCTACATTCCGCCGGGCAGTTTCACCATGGGCAGCCCGACGAGCGAGGTTGACCGCTGGCCTGAGGAAACACAGCACACAGTGGTGCTGACCCGAGGCTTCTACATGGGCAAATACCCGGTCCGCCAGTCAGAGTACCTGGCGGTCATGGGCGTGAATCCAAGCCGTTTCCCCCCAACCAACGGCTATCCCAACAACCTGAACTGCCCGGTGGAACAGGTGAGTTGGAGCGATGCAACAAATTACTGCGCTAAGTTCACGCAACAGGAGGCTGCGGCCGGACGATTGGCGCCAGGGTGGCACTATCGCCTGCCTACCGAGGCGGAGTGGGAATATGTCTGCCGCGCCGGAACTACCACCCGCTTCAGCTATGGAGATGATCCAGGCTATGTCAACCTGACTGCTTACGCGTGGTACTGGAATAACGGCATGGTCACGACACACCCCGTGGGACAGAAGATGCCCAATCCGTGGGGTTTCTCCGATGTGCACGGCAATGTGCTCGAGTGGTGTCTGGACTGGTATGGAACCTATCCATCCGGGACCGTCACCGATCCGCAGGGGCCAAGTTCAGGCCAGGACCGCGTCTGCCGTGGCGGCCACTACTTCCATTCCGCGGGCAACTGTCGGTCGGCTCAACGCGATCACAAGACCCCAACTATGGTCAGCGACAAGATTGGATTCCGCCTCGTCCTGGCTCCACTGTGACCCTGACGAAGTGGGACCCGCCGAAGCTCGGCCTCGCGTCGTCGCCGCAATCTGCTTTGGCTAATCTCCTTTGCAGGACCGTTAGCAGGCGCCCTCGGATTCTGCCAAGTTCCGGCTGCAGGCCACGACTCCACTGGATACTCACAACCCGCTTCGCGGGTCCTTCATACGCGATTGGAAATTTGAGCAGTTCGTGATCCCTCAGTCTGGTAGGGTGCTTACGCCGAGAGCGCCACCGTTTGGCCGCCTCGGCGAGGCGGCCCCACCCAAGACTGAGGCCTTACGGCAGTTCTGGCTAGGGCTCTGAAATCAAAAGGCCGACTTTCCAGCCGGCCCTTCGATTGAATTGTGAAATTGCCTTATGCGCCTATTGCCTCCTGCGCAACAGCAGAAATGCCCCGACGGCGAACAGTGAGATCATCCCAGGTTCCGGCACAGGTATGTATTCGTAAACTACTTGCACGCTCGCGCTAGCGTAGGTATTGAGCACTGCAGAGATGTTTCCGCCGCCTCCCGCGATCGTCTGCAAAGTTAAGGTGTAGCCTGGCAGAGTAACCGTCCCGGTTCCAGTGAACAATGCCATGTCCACAGGGGCGGTGTAAGTATAATTGACAGTCTGAGAGGCATTAATGGGCCCGTAGGGAGCCCCGGTCATGCTGGGCAGATTCACATACGGAATAAAGGCTGCCAGCGGGGAAGGCTGCAGGAACCCCAGCACGCCCGGCAGGGTCACGGTGAGCATAGAACCGGCCTGGAAATTAAATGTCTGCGGGCCAGTGGAGCCGTTGTAGACTGTCCCGTTCATGTCCACGGTTTCAGTCGCAGCGATATATACCGACTGCAAGCTGCCCAGCGCCGGGTCAAACTGCGTGAGAACAAAATTATCGGTCCACTCCGTTAAGGAGGAGGGATGAGTGGCGGTATAGGTAAGAGTGTCCGCCTTCACTGTGCTCACCATTAAGAACAAGCCCGCTATCGCCAAGCTGAAAATGCAATTCTTGATAAGACTCTTCATATGACACTCGCAATTTTCTTAGGTTGTGACATCTATCGCTGCTAACACTCTCTCACCAACGCATAAAGAGAACCAAGAAAAGGCATTCTCGTCAACAACTTTCTTCAACTTTTCCCGCTTTTTCTTGAACGTGGATTATAGTCCTTTTCCAGGGGGCCCCTTGTCGTTCCCAATACCCGGTCCAAGGTGATCCCACCCAGCCAATGTTACTGATTTATCAGCACTTACACCGCAGGGACCGAAAAGGCCTTCCAGAGTGGGCACGGATCGCAGCCCAAGGCCGCCGCCGCCGCTTCTTAATATGGGCGTAGCACTCGGACCCATGGTTAGTGGTTTCCCGCTGCCGCGGATGCATTCGTGCGCCGCTTGCACCTGGTAAATGACGCCGCTCTTCCTCCAGTTCCAAATCCAGCGAGTCTCCCTTAAACGACTTGGAGTAACCGGTCGCGACGCCCGGCGAACCAGCCGGCGAGGACGCCTGCCCTACCCTTCGTCACTCGTCCTGCGCTGGCACAAGGAATCCGGGGTTTTGTCCTTGCGTGACGAGGGCGGGCGCGGAAAGTTGGAGGTGATGAACTCCTTGCCCATTCGCCTGCTCTGGATGGTGGCGGCTGGCTGGCTGGCCGGCACGCTGTTTGCCGCGGACGAACCGTCCTGGAAGGCCGGCACCGCGCGAGCCAATATCACTCCCGCTCAACCGCAGTGGATGGCTGGTTACGGGTCGCGCACCAAACCGGCGGAAGGCAAGGTGATGGACCTTTGGATCAAGGTGCTGGCCCTCGAAGACGCCCGGGGGCACCGCGCCATCGTCCTGAGCGGCGATCTGCTGGGTTTCCCGCAGTCCATCTACCAGCATACCTGCGCGGCGCTGAAGGAGCAATTCGCGCTGGAACCGGACCAGATCCTCCTCGCGGTATCGCACACGCATTGCGGGCCCGTCCTGCGGGGCGCGCTCTACGACATTTATCCGCTTGACGACGCTCAGATTGCCCTGATCGAGAAGTATTCCGACGAGCTGGAACTCAAGATGGTGGACGCCGTGGGCAGGGCCATTGGCGACCTGGCGCCCGCGCGACTGGCCGCCGGGCAGGGTACCGCCGGGTTCGCGGTCAACCGGCGCAACAACCTGGAGCCGGATGTGCCCAAACTGATCGCGCAGGGCGCTTTGAAAGGGCCGGTGGATCATTCAGTGCCGGTGCTGGCCGTTTACCAGCCCGAGGGCAGGCTCAAGGCGGTGCTCTTCGGATACGCCTGCCACAACACGGTGCTCGATTTCTACCAGTGGTGCGGCGACTACGCCGGATTCGCCCAGCGCGCGCTGGAACAGAGCCACCCGGACGCCACGGCAATGTTCTTCATGGGCTGTGGCGCCGACCAGAACGCGCTGCCGCGCCGCCGGCTTGAACTGGCCGAGCGCTACGGCAACATGCTCGCCGCCGCGGTCGAAGAAGCCCTGCTGGCGCCGCCGCGCAATCTCGCGCCCGAATTGCGGACCTCAATCGAGCCGGTCACCCTCAACCTCGGGCCGGCGCCCACCGAGGCTGAGCTGGAGAAACTCAAGTCCGACAAATCGCCCATGGTGAGCCGGTGGGCAACGCGCCTGCTGGGAGATTTGAAGGCGGGCAAGCCATTCATCCGCACCTGTCCCCTGCCCTTGCAGGCCTGGCAATTCGGTGGCGAACAACTGCTGATCACGATCGGCGGCGAGCCGGTGGTGGATTGGGCGCTCAGGCTCAAGCAGCAGTTCGGCCCCCGAACCTGGGTCGCCGGCTACTGCAACGACGTGATGACCTACATCCCCTCGCTGCGCGTACTCCAGGAGGACAAGCCGCCGGTGGCCCGGTCGCGCTGGGGCTACGAGGGCGCGCAAGCAATGCTGGTTTACGGGCTGCCGGCGTGGCGGTGGGCCGATGATGTCGAAGCGCTGGTTGACGCGGGCGCCCGCCGCGCCGTCGAGCGCGTTCTAACCTTGGGAAAGTGATTCCTGACCCGAAGGAAGGCCCGGCCCTCAAGCCTTCCAAGAGCGGCTCAGTCACCGTGTGCCACCAAGGCGCCCGGCCGGTAGAAAAGGTGCATCACCAATTCCCGGGAAGTGCGAACGGTGGTTCTTACCCGCACAACCCGGATGGTCGAGGCACAGGATGTAAACGGTCATCATTGCTTCCCGGCCACGACCAGATGGGCACCCCTGGCATCCAACCCGCGCACTGTCCATTTTTTGGACAGTGTTGCTGCCTGTCAGCCTTATCCAGTCCCCGCTGACCTCGCCACGTTTGGCTTGGCGTTACGGTGACACTACGGTGGTGCTACGGTGTGGTTCCCATGGGGAGCGCTCCCCATGGGAACCACACCGTAGCCTGGCCACACTGACAAGCCATCCCCCAGCCAGCCGCAAGCCAAGCCCGGCCCGCGGCAGCACCGTAAAGGCGCCGTCACCCGTCCGGCGGCGGTGTTGGAGATGAAAAGGGGAGTCCGATACGGCGAATCGCCCTCGGAGCTCCCCAGGAAACCGCGAAGAGTAACAAAAAAGGCATCCTTGCGGATGCCTTTCTGTTTGCTCGATTGAGCTAAATCACTCTAACTCGGGTTACGGGAGGAGAATACGATTGCAACCTGCTCCAGCCGAGGCGCCGGTGGCGAGGGTGTAGAGACCTTGGGCGCGGCCGTAGTCACCGGAGTTCTTCAGCGCTTCCTGCAGACGCGAGCGGCTGAAACCCTGGCAACTGCCATCCGCCAGGCCAACGTTGCCCTGCTTCGAGTGCATGTTGTCCATGAAGGAGGGGCCCTGGTTATTGTTGAAGTTGGTGCCCAGCGAGACCTTCGAGATACCCGTGCTCGGAGCGGCCAGGTAAGCGAGGGTCGGAGGGTTGCCATTCCCGCCCAGGTTATGGTCCCCGGTCAGGAACATCTGCGGCTGCGTTTCCTGCGCGTCAGCGCCGACGAAGTAGCTGATATTCAGGTCGTTGGTGTAAGGAACCTGGCTGGCAACGGTGCCCGAGTTGTCCGGGGCGAAGCTGGTCGCCGCCATGCGCTGAGAGGTCTCATACTCCGACGGGCAGAAGAGAATCTTCGGCGTGCTCAGTTCGTTGGAGCAGGCCAGGAAAATCTTGCACGCGCCTTCACTTGTAACCTGGGTGCCCAGGACCCGGGCCTTGCTCACGGTCTCGGAGGCACCGCCCTGAGCGTAGGGCAATTGCATCGGCATGCTGCCGTCGTTGTCAATTGCGAAGGTGCGCATGGCCAAGCCAACCTGCTTGAGGTTGTTGGTGCAGCTGATGCGTTGGGCCTTGGCCTTGGCGCGAGCCAGGGCGGGCAGCAACAGGGCAGCCAGAATGGCGATAATGGCAATGACGACTAACAACTCGATTAGAGTGAAAGCCCCGATCTTTCTGCGTAGGTTCTTCATAAACTTTTAATGGTTTCTATTGTTGTTTTGGCAAACAGACCGCGAGCTTTACCGAAAGCATCCACGCTGTCAACCCGAATTGACTTTTCCCTTAGCAATGGCGGTGCCACGGGGCTTTTTCTGCAAATACCTAAGGAATACGCAAGGTGCATCCGCGCAAGCGGTGAGATTTTCACGCGTTTTGCGTGAGGCTCACGCGTCTTATCGCGCGGGGCGAGAGCGAATTTCAGGCTGGATCGCTTGAAATCAAGAGCTTCTGATGGGAGTATGTCCTCGCGACGAGGCTGGCGGGAGGCTTCGGCTGTATGGCTAACGAAAGACTGGATACCAATCAGAAGGCGCAGCAGGTCAACCACGACGCCCAACGCTACGGCACGTTCGCGGAGATCGGCGCCGGGCAGGAGGTGGTGCGCTGGTTCTTCCGAGCCGGGGGCGCGGCGGGCACGGTGGCCAAGACGATTTCGGCCTACGATATGGCGGTCAGCGACGCGATCTACGGCCCGACCGATTACTACGTGAGCCGGCAGCGCCTGCGCTCCATGCTGGACTACGAGTACGGTCTGCTGCTGGAGAGGCTCGACAAGACCCGCGGGTCCAAGGCGGCGTTCTTTGTTTTCGCCGACACGGTGGCCACACGGCGCGAGGCGGGCCGGGGCTGGCTGGGCATCCGGTTCCAGGCGGAATCGGGATCGGACCCGTCGGAGATCATCCTCCACGTGCGAATGCTGGACAAGGAGAGCGTGCGGCAACAGGAAGCGTTGGGAGTGCTGGGCGTGAACCTGATCTATGGCGCGTTTTACCTGCACCACCAGCCGGAGGCGCTCATCCGGTCGTTGCTGGATGACCTGACCTGGGAGCGGGTGGAGGTGGATATGATCCGCTTTGGCGGGCCGGCGTTCGCCGGTGTGGATAACCGGCTCATGGCCCTGCAACTGGTCCGGCAGGACCTCACCGAGGCGGCGATGTTCACCGCGCAGGGCGAGGCGGTGCAGTGGGCCGAACTGCTGCACCAGAAGCCCGTGCTGGTCCAGCGCGGCAGCTTCAACCCGCTCACCAAGGCTACCCTGGATTTGCTGGAGCGCGCGCTGGAGCAGTTTGTGCGGGAGCCGGAGCTGAACGGGGAAACGCCCGTGGTGCTCATGGAGATGACGTTGCGGCAACTGACCAGCGGAGACCACATAGACGAGGGAGACTTCCTGAATCGCGCGGACATGCTCAGCGCCCTGGGCCAGACGGTGCTCATCTCCAACTTCCGCCGGTTCCACCGGCTGGCGGCCTATTTGTCCCGCTACACCCAGCGGCCCATCGGCATGGCGATGGGCGCTTCCAAGCTGGCGGAGTTGTTCGACGAGAAGTTCTACAACGAGAGCGAAGGAGGAGTGCTGGGCGGCCTGGGCCAGCTCTTTAAGAACGCAGGGCGCCTCTACATCTCCCCGCATCTCGACCTGGAGTCCGGTCACCAGTTAACGGTGGAGAACTTCCCCGCGCCAGCGCATCTGCGGCACCTTTACGCCCACCTCGTGGAGAACCGTTTCATTCAGGCCCTCCGCAAATTCAACGCCGAGTTGCTGCCCATCCGTTCGCAGGACGTCCTGACGAAGATAAAGGCCAACGATGCCTCCTGGGAGCAACTGGTGCCCCCGATGATTGCGGAGATCATCAAGCGGGATCGGCTGTTTGGGCACGAGGCAAGCCCGCGGCATTGAATCAACGCCAGGCTAGAGTTTCTTGATCTCCGTCCAGAGCGGTTCCAGGTCGGAGTCGCCGAGCGCCATCTGTTTGATCTTCTCCTTCCCGCCGATCACGATGGCGCGCTTGAGCCAGTCTCGCGCGGCCTCCAGTTGCCGCATTTGGCAGGCGTAACAGGAGAGGTTGAACGGGATGATCGCTTCTTTGGGAAACTTGTCGAAGGCCGGCAGCAGCGCCTTCCAGGCCTTTTGCACACCGCCGTCCGGAACGCGGCGCAGGGCGTAGGCCTGGTGCAGCCAGCCGGTTGGCCGCTTTGGCGCGCGACGGAGCAAGGTCTGGGCAATTTGCAATCCTTCCACCCAGCGCCGTTCGTGCGCCGAGATGGACCAGCGCACCTCCAGCACGTCCGGGTGGTCCTGGTGTGCCGGGCTGATCTGGGCCAACTCCGCCCTGGCTTCGGCGGGATTCCCCAGCTCCAGCCAGCCGATAGCGCCGCGGAGATAGTGTGTGTCGGGCGGTTCCAGTTTGTCCATTGCTCGATCATAGCCTAGCACCAATCCCGCTCGCTGAAAACTCCCGGTTGGGCCTGCGCACCGGGAAATCAAATGCCCCGCCCTTCGGCCCGTCCCGCTCAATTCGCGTCCCGCGTCTCACGCCGTGCGTTTCAAGTTGCCCAACGGTTGGCGTTTTGACCGTTCGGGGTTATCTGTGTGGGTATGAGATGTCTTTTTGCCGCACTGCTGAGTTTGGGCTGCGCCGTGACCGCCGGGGCGCAGGTTCACACCGAAACTATCGAATATCCCCAGGGAGATACGATCCTGGAAGGCCACCTGGCTTACGACCGGGCGGTCCAAGGCAAGCGGCCCGGTGTGCTGATCATTCACCAGTGGAAGGGTTTGTCGGACTACGAAATGAAGCGCGCCGGGATGCTGGCCAAGCTCGGCTATAACGTCCTGGCGGCGGATATTTACGGCAAAGGGATTCGCCCCGGGTCAAGCCAGCAAGCCGGGGCCGAAGCCGGCAAATACAAGAACAACCGCGACTTGCTGCGCGCGCGCGCCCAGGCCGGGCTGGCAGCCTTGCAGAAGCATGAGCTGACGGACCCGAAGCGAGTCGCCGCGATCGGGTATTGCTTTGGCGGCACGGCGGTGATCGAGCTGGCGCGCAGCGGGGCGGACATGGCCGGCGTGGTGAGCTTTCATGGCGGGCTGGATTCGCCCCAGCCCGAAGACGGCAAGAAGATCCAGTGCAAGGTGCTGGCGTTGCATGGCGCGGACGATCCGCACGTAGCCGCCAAAGACCTGGCGGCGTTCGAGGATGAGATGCGCCAGGGCAACGTGGACTGGCAACTGGTGCAATACGGCGGCGCGGTCCACAGCTTCACCGACTGGAACGCCGGCGACAACCCGCAGCGCGGGTCGGCGTATAACGAGCGGGCGGACCGACGCTCCTGGGAGGACATGAAGCAGTTCTTCGCGGAGATCTTCAGGTAAAGCCTGCTGGCGGCGGGCGATCGTCCGCGCCTGCCCTCGCTTCTGCGGATGTTTGGGCTCGCGATGGCACTCTCCCTTCCGGTATAGTCCGTCATGCGCATTACGGGTGGAATGGCCGCTCGCCGAATTCTGAAGGTGCCGAAGGGGCTGTCCGTGCGGCCCACGCCGGACCTGGTCAAGCAGGCGGTCTTCAACAGCCTCGGGGGCCGCGTGGTCGGGGCGCGGGTGCTGGAGCTGTTCGCCGGCACCGGAGCGCTGAGTCTCGAATGCCTGAGCCGCGGCGCACAGATGGCGGTATGTGTGGAGAAATCGGCGCGCCACGCCGAAGTGCTGCGCCAGAATTTTCAAGCCGCCGGCTTCCCGCCCGAGACGTTGCAGTTGCGGGTGCAGGATGTGTTCGCCGCCCTGGCCCAACTGGCAGCGGCGGCGGAGCAGTTCGATCTGGTCCTGGCGGACCCGCCCTACGGCGAGAAGAATGTCGGCCACCGCTCGACGTCCTTCGCCCAGCGGCTGCTGGACGAAACGGCGCTGCCCGAGGTGCTGGCGGCGGACGGCTTGCTGGTGCTGGGCCACGCCCGGCGCGATACGCTGAGCGTGCCGGACTGCTGGCAGGAGCGGAAGCGGCTCAAGCACGGCGACAGCATGATGCGGTTCCTGCGCGCCGAACGCGGAGCTCCGGCCGCGGGCCGGAAAGAACCGCAGGGATGATCAAAGAGCGATGAAAAGCAAAGACGAGATCGTGACGGACTGGCTGCCGCGCTACACCGGCACGCCGCTGGCGGAATTCGGGAAATACATCCTGCTGGTCAATTTTGGCAACTACGTGCGCCGGTTCGCCGAATGGCACAAGGTGCCCGTGCGCGGCGAAGACCGCCCCATGCTTAACGCCACCGCCCGGGGGATTACCATCATCAACTTCGGCATGGGCAGCGCCAACGCGGCGACGATCATGGACCTGCTGTGCTCGGCACAGCCCAAGGCCTGTCTGTTCCTGGGCAAGTGCGGCGGGCTGAAGCGGAAGAACAAGCTGGGCGACCTCATCCTGCCCATTGCCGCGATCCGCGGCGAGGGAACCTCGAATGATTATTTCCCGCCCGAGGTGCCGGCCCTGCCCGCCTTCAGCCTGCAGAAGGCCATCTCCACCACCATCCGCAATTACAAGCGCGATTACTGGACCGGCACGGTCTATACCACCAACCGCCGGGTGTGGGAGCACGATGAGGATTTCAAGAAATACCTGCGCCGCATCCGGTGCATGGCCATTGACATGGAAACGGCCACGATCTTCATCACCGGTTTCCACAACGAGATACCCAGCGGCGCCCTGTTGCTGGTGTCGGACCAACCGATGGCCCCGGAAGGCATAAAGACCTCCCTGAGCGACCAGCGCGTCACCGCGGACTACACGGATATGCATCTGCGCGTGGGGATTGACTCTCTTTGCCAGCTTATCAACCAGGGCCTGACCGTGAAACACTTGCGGTTTTAACCCCGGGGCCGGCCAGTTTCTTCTCCAGGAACGTCCGCAAAGCAGCGGCGTTGTTATGCCGGGTGTCGCGGGCGGCGAACAGAAGCGTGACAATACCGTCACAAGCCGCTTGCAGGATTGGCTGCCAGGCTCGCGGGTTCTGCTCCAACTCGGCGGCATAGCGGCGCTGGAACTCTTCCCACTTCGCCGAGTCATGGTTGAACCAGTGGCGCAATGAGTCGCTCGGGGCAACTCCCTTAAGCCAGCCCGCCAACTGCAGCTTCTCCCACGTTACGCCCCGCGGCCAGAGGCGATCCACCAGCAGCCGGGCGCCATCGTTCGGCGTCGGCGGGTCATATACACGCCTTATGTGAATCCCATGCACATAGTACATTACTTGGCTGCGGCGAATGGTCAAAGGCAGGGACGGCCGACTGTTCAGCCCGGACCGCGAGCCAGCTCCAGCCTGCGGTCTGTCATTGGCGGGCGCTCTAAACCCGGTGTGGCAGTGTCGAGCGGGTGTTGCTCCAAGCATTTCAGTGGAGGGGCGACCACTCCATGCACTGATGAACCCAACACAATAGGAGCAGGACGCCCCCGCTGCTGCGGCTGGACGGCGCTCCGTCAGTGCTTGGGACGAAGGAGAATGGCCTTCTTCTCTGTGCCTTCCACTTCGACGCTGTGGGTTTCAACGCCGGGATCGTCCTTGAGCGCCTGGTGAACAATACGGCGGTCGAAGGCGCTGAGCGGTTCCAACTCGACTACGTCGCCCCAGCGCCGCACCTTCTCGGCGGCTTCCTTGGCTTTCCGGACGAGGGCCTCGCGGGCCTGGGCGCGGTATCCGCTGACGTCCACCGTGATCTTGGGCACGGTGGGATCTTGCTGGAAGAGCAGCCGGTTGGTGATGTACTGGAGGTCGGCCAGCGTCTGGCCCTGGCGCCCGATCAACCGGCCTGAGTCGTCGGTCTTCACGTCGAGCAAAGTGCCGTCTTCCAGGCGATGCTCCTCGACCGTGGCGGGGAAGCCAAGGAGGTCCAGTATTTTCTGCAGGGTGGTTTGAGGTTCAGCAGGCATAACCTAGTCCAGAGTTGAGCGTTAAGAGTGCAGAGTCAGTTGCCGCAGGTCGCCGGTTCTACTGGGCCTCTATTTCCTCTTTTTCTGCGGCGCCGTCAAGACCGGAGCTTTGACGGGAACAGCGGGTTCCGGGGTGGTCCGGGTGAGCATGGTCTGCGCAATGGTCAGCAGATTCTGCACGGTCCAATAAAGGGTAAGACCGGCGGAGAAGTTGTAGAGGAACACCAGGAACATGAGCGGCATGTAACGCATCATCTTCGCCTGCATCGCGTCCATGCCGGGCGAGGGAGGGGTCAGGCGCGCCTGCCACAACATAGTCGCCCCCATGATGAGCGGCAGAAGGTTGAAGGGAAAGCCCGTCCCGGGAATGGTGAAGAGCGTGTCGGGCTTGGACAGATCCTTGACCCAGAGGAAATGTTCTCCGCGCAGCTCGAAGGCGCTTTGAATCATCTTGTAGAAGCCAAAGAAAATCGGGATCTGCAGGAGCATGGGCAGGCAGCCCCCGAGCGGGCTGACTTTGTGCTCCTTCATGAATTCCATTGTCTTCTTGTTCATCTTGGCCGGATCATCCTTGTACTTGTCTTTGATGGCCTTCATCTGCGGCTGCAGCGCCTGCAGGCGCTTCATCGAACGCGTGCTGGCCTGCGTCAGCGGCCAGAAGACGAGTTTGATGATGAAGGTAATGGCAATGATGGCCCAGCCGTAGGAAAGACCCAGCGCGTGGTGCAGCCAGTTCATCGCCAGCAACAGCGCCTTGGCGAAGAAGCCAAAGAACCCGCCATAGCCCATCACCAGGTCAATGTTGTTGTTGAAGCGGCTGCCCAGGCGGGCGAGGGTCTGGTACTCCTTGGGGCCGGCGAACAGGGAAACCTGGTTGGTGAACGCCTGGCCGGGCGCGAGAATCTGGCCGGGATAAATCAGCGCCCCTTCGTAACCTTCGGGCGGTGGTTTGCTCGCAGACGCCGGCGTGGCATCCGCGCCCGTCGGCCGGGGCAGGATGATCTTGTGGGCAACGACCGCCTTCGCCGGCTGCTCGGGCATCAGTGCCAGGGTGAAGAATTGGTTGTGGGCGGCCGCCCATACTACGTTGTCCGCGCCCGCCCGGTACTCCGCGGGGGGTGTGCGCGGCATGCAGGCGAACCCTGTTGAGGAAAAGAAGCTCGCTCCCGCCTCGTCGGTCTTCGCGCCGTTGTACCACATCACGCCAATGACCATGCCGTTGTCATCGGGCCCCATGGGGGTAGCCGTGCCGATGATCCATTGCTGGGCGGGCAACGTCAGGGGCTGGGACGACCGGTTTTCCAACCGGACGGTCGCGGCGACCAGGTAGTTGGTGCTGAGGCGAAACTCCTTCACGATGCTGAGGCCGTTGGTCAGGCTCTTCTCCGCGCGCACGCCGCCGTCAATCCGGTTCAGCCGGAAGATGCCGTCCCCCTGCACCGCTTCGCCGCCGAGGAGCGCAAGAGTTGGCGGGCGCGTGACGGAGTTCAGGGTGGCCAGGACGTTGGTCTGCGGCGCTTGCTTGCGGCGCGGGGATTCTCTTTCCAGCAGTTCCACCAGCTTCAAGCCGCCGCCATGCGAGCTGAAGGTGTAGCGCGCATTGTCGTTCGCTACCGTAAGCAACTCCTCCGGCACATCGGCGGTCACTAGGGGTTGCGGGGCGGGAGCCGGTTGCTCGAGGACGGGCGCGGTGACGGCGGGTGGGGCAGCCCAGTTGGTCGTGGTAACCGTCGCTACAGGCGCATTGGTGGCGCCTGGCGGCAACGGCTTGGGCGGATAGAGTTTATTGACCAGCGGATACCATAGCATCAGCACAAGAAAGCAGATGACCAGGGCTATGATTGATTTGCGATCCATGCTGGCTAACGCGGTTGCGGAGGAGTTCTTGGGTCCAAAGTCAATAGTCCAAGCTCTAAAGTCGGATGGCTGTGGACTTCAGGCTTCGGTTCGGGCACGGGGTCATCGCCGCAGCCGCCCCAGGGGTGGCAGCGGGCAACCCGCCGGACGGCCAGCCAGGTCCCAGCCACCGCACCGTGCCTGCGCAAGGCGTCAATCGCATATTCCGAGCAACTCGGCGTGAACCGGCAGCGCCCGGCGGGGCCGAACAGAGCTGTCTTGGCCGGCGAGAGGACCCACTGATAGAGCCGCACGCAAAAGACTAGAATGTGCTGGGCAGCGTTCACTCGACTCGGCCGCCGGCCGGCTTCAGTAGTTTGCCTCTGCGAAGCGCCGTCAGGAAATCCCGTTCGACCTCGGCCAGGCCTCGGCCCGCGATCGAATGCCGCGCCACGAGCACCAGGTCCACCGGCGCCGTCAGATCGTGCTGATGGAGGCGGTAGGCCTCGCGCAGGAGTCGCCGCGCGCGGCTGCGAACCACCGCCCCGCCGATCTTGCGGCCGGTGATAACGCCCAGACGCGAGGCCGAATCGGCCGGCAACCGCTGCCAGTTGGCAATAAGGCAACCGGTGGCCAGGCGCTCTCCAGCCTGGCGCAGGCGGGCGAAATCCCGCCCGTGCTTCAGGCGCGCCGCGCGGTCAAACCGCAGACGCTGTGGCGTTGGGACGGCCATGGGCCGACGGCCTATACCGGGGTTAGGCGCTTGCGCCCCTCGCGGCGGCGATTCCGCAGGATACCGCGCCCGCTCTTGGTGGCTTTGCGCGCCAGAAATCCGTGCTGGCGTTTCCGCCTGATCTTCGATGGTTGGTATTGTCGTTTCATAAATCAATTTGGTCCGTCGCCCGCTGATCTGCCTCCTAAATGACGCTGCATCAGGAAACACTCCGTTAACGGAGCGGGGCAGCATATCAGCGGGCAGTCAGGTGTCAAGCCGACCTAAAGCCTCCGAAAGCGTCAGGACTGCATCATGCTCGTTGGTTCGATAAGGACGTTGCTCCGAGAGGTCGGGGCTTGCGCGGAAGCGGACACCTCGGCGTGGCGTCCCTGCCAACGGATTGTCGAGCTTGAAGACGGCCAGGTGTGGGATGAACGCGATGCGTCAGGCCGCGCGAGGCAGCGGTGCGGGCCGACAAGGCCGTCATAGCGTTGCGCGATAGCGATCGGTTCCTCATGATCACGGAGACGTGCTTTCGTCCAATGCTCGGTGCGCACGACGAATCCCATGCAGCGTCACGGCCGCGCAGAACAGTTTCAACGCCTGGATGAACGATAGTCCATGCCACGAAAGTGTGGTAATTCGATCAATCGCGTGCATTGACACCAGGCTCACCAGCGAACTCGCCAGGTACAAAGAGAAGGCGAACAGCAGTAGCCGGCGCGAACTGCGCGCGCGCCAAATGAACAGGAGGAGGACCATCGTGGCCGCGATGGTGCCGCTGATCACAACTTTCTGGAGCGCGGCCCGCGGGTAATACAAATCCCCCACTCGTGCCATCGCCCGCACCTGGGCGCCCAGCCAACTCTCCAGCCCAAACAACTCCCATAGGCAGGCCAGGGCCAACAGGACGGCCAGCATCTGCCACCAGCGCTCGCCCGAGCCCAGAGTGGCGCCTTTCGCCGGCTCGCCGGCCCCCCAGGCAAGCACGGCGGCGGCTAGAAACACCAAGGCCGTCAGCCAGGATGGGAGTGCCGCAGGCCGCGGGTGGCCGTTCGAGTCGTCACCCGGCGACTGCAAACGCAATGGCTCCAGCCGGGTCTCCACTCTCTCGGCCGCGTTGCTGCTCACGGGGATGACCTCCGTGGTCGTTACCATCGTGTGGTCCTGCCACTCCCCCGTCCGGCTCAGGAAAATAATACCGGTGACGAACTGCAGCCCGTTGACTGGTGGCACCATGATCTCGAAGTCGAACGTTCCACCCTCGCGGCCCACAGGAACGGATCCTCCGCTGGCCAGGTAGCCCATCGTTTCATCGCGTGTCGGCCCCCAGTGGAGATCGGCGCATAGACGGGAGGGTTCCGCCAACGGCGCCAAATGCACTCGCAGCGGCAAAGTCTGACTCGCAACGGCGCGGCGGGGCGCCTCCACCCGCAGCCAGCCGGCACGTGGCTCCGAACGATCCAGCAGCCACCAGACGGTTGCCGCCGCTGCCACGAGCAAGATTAGCCCGGCACAACCTCGGCGTTTGGCTCTCGGCTCAAGCCCCATAGGCCAGCTTGGGAGGCATCCTATCCATTACGGCGGAGAGTAGGACGGCTCCCTGCCTGCTCAAGCACGAAGTTCGACGGCTCCCACCTTGACCGCTTCAAGGCCAGGGCGAAGGAGCGAAGCGACTCCGCCGAAATGGCTTGCCTCCGGTGCCGAGTCAGGCGAAATAGATGCCCAATGGTTCGTGTTGGATGCTCGGCCCGCAAGGCAGGTTTCCAACCGTTCGGGCCCATAGCTCAGTGGTTAGAGCAGGCGACTCATAATCGCTTGGTCCCAGGTTCAAATCCTGGTGGGCCCACCAGCGAGAAACACCCTGAAAACAAAGGGGAATATCCACTTCCGGGATTTGAGGCCGCACCCATCGAAAAACCATGCTTGGCCAATTCTTGGCCAATTTTGAAGTGGTTTTTTCTGCGGTGCTCATGCGTTGAGATTTTCGACCACTCACCCACGATTGCAATGCGATTTGAACCGGGTGTTTCACGAGAGACGGGCGTGGTTGCCGTTATTCAGATACCGGTCGAGTTCGGTGCGCGGGATTAGGACGCGGCGCAAGCCTGACAGCTTGCGGAGCACCTTGCGGCGCACGAGACGGCGCACCGTTTCCTCGCAGACGCCGAGTTCTGTTGCACTGCTTTTCACGTCGAGAGTCTGGCATTCGATGGTTGCTGTTGCGTTCATACTCATTCTTTCATGTGGCAACAGGCTACGACCCACCGCAATTTCTTGGGTGTAGTGGATACACAGAATGCACACCCCGCTCGCACGTTCAGGCGAACGAAAAGGCAAAGCAACACCGATGGAAAACTCGCGAAGCATCCAAACCGAATCGAACGGCTTGGCTCTTGAAGAAGTGGCTCCTACAGGCAGCCCGAATCAGGAGTGTTTGACTGCCGGCTGGGAACGTCACCCATGATTAGGCGTGTGCGCCCACCGTCAGCATCTGAAGACATGCCAGGAGATGCGAGCATGATTCCCACAACAGCGCGCGTTTGAGGTGAGGTCGGTATTGGAGGCGGTGACTTGCGCTTGCGGAAGAGCAGCCAGGAAATTGCAGCAAAGCACACACATGCGAACAGCATGAACGGATAGACCCCGTTGTCCATGAACTCCCAAAGCTCATGCAGCAGTTTTCCGATATGTAGAACCGGGTCTTGCATTTCTTGATATGTTCGCCATTGCATTTTCGTGGATGAGGTTTGGGGTGTCAAGTTGCCGGCTCGTTACACAGACACTCCAGCGCGCCGCTTTTGACGAACGGTTTTGGCGACATTTCGGGTTTCAGAGTTTTTCTGCGTGTTGTCGTCCGGCGGTTCAGCCTCGACCTGGCTCGGGGCTTGGTTCTTGGTCAGATCGAGCTTCTCCTCGATCTCGCTCTGGCGGCGGCAAAGGTGTTGGTAGTGCTCCTCTTTCTCGAACGGTGCGCCGACTTTGGATTCAAGTTCCTTGCCCCGCTTGTGTGCATCAGCGATATCGGTTTCGAGTTTGGCAGCCCGTTCCTCAAAGCCTTGAACCGTCACTTCCAACGATCGGATCGTGCCCAATGCTGTGTCCGTGACACGAGCGGCGTAGCTGTTGCTGCCACGCACGACGACTTCGACGGTATTGTTGAAGCTGGGACGAAGAAACAAATCGAAGCCCGCGAAGCACCCGATACGCACATCATCGCCGAAACGGTTCTTCAACTTCTCCGCCCGGCGCAGAATCAACTCACCTGCAATACCCCGGTTGTTGGTTTCTTGGCCGTCGAGCTCAATGATGAACTTGTCACCCGAGGTGTCCTGGCGAAGCGTGATGTCCTGACGGAGATTGGTGAGCCGGGCAGTGAACATTTCCGCGTCCTCGTGCGAGCGGCGCAGATTTGAGCGGATACGGTATTGCTCCTCGGCATGAGCGGAGCGCAACCGAGTGAGGCGCATGAGTTCGGCGTCCACCTGGGCTTTCTCGATTACCAGCGGGTTGCCGGACGCGATGGCCTTGACCTCGGCGTAGGTCAGTGCGGCAGAGTCAAGGTCTTCAAGACGGCGGATCGTCATGTCGCCGCTCATAACCTGGGCGATGAACTTGGCCTTCGTCTCCAAGGTTTGCCACATGTAGGCGTCGAACGAGCCTTCGGTGACGTAGCGGAAAACCGAGACGACTGCGTTCTTATTGCCCTGCCGCA